>JASHXX010000219.1 GCA_030043335.1 Xanthobacteraceae bacterium | reverse complement strand
CCGGGTCGTCGATCTTCGGATCGTGAGTGAGGGCGACGAAGGCGGTGTAGTGGTCGATGTGAAGCGGCGGCAGCGCCTGGTCCGGCCATTCGGCGATCACCTTGACGTCGGGAAAGCGCTCGATCGAGGCAAACGCGGTGCGCGGATCGACGATGGTCACGTCATAGCCGAGGAGCCGCCCAATCGGGGCGAGCGCCTGGCTGATGTGGACGGCTCCGGCGATGACGAGCTGCGGCGCCGGCACATAGACGGTGAGAAAGACGCGGCCCTCCGCGCTCTCGACCATGCCGCTCTTGCCGAGGCGCAGGTGCTCGGCGAGCTCGACCGAGAGCGCATCCCTGGCGATGTCGGCCGCCTTAACCAGCCGCTGCTGGCCGCTCACAACATTAGTGACGACAATCGCGGCGCGGCGCGCGACGCGTTCGGCATTAAGAGCGGTGAGGATCTCAAGCTGCATGATTGTCAGATATCAGAGGTCAGATGACGGATGACGGATGACGGATGACAGCAAGATACCCGATATCTGACATCCGACCTCCGACATCCGACTCACTCCACCTTCTCCACGAACACCCGAATGGTGCCGCCGCAGGAGAGCCCGACCTTCCAGGCGGTCTCGTCGGCGACGCCGAATTCCAGCATCTTCGGCTTGCCAGAGTCGATCACGTCGAGCGCTTCGGTGACAACCGCGCCCTCGACGCAGCCGCCGGAGACCGAGCCGAGGAAATTGCCGTCCGCGTCGATGACGAGGTTCGAGCCGATGGGGCGCGGCGCCGAGCCCCAGGCCTCGACCACGGTCGCGAGCGCCACCGCGCGGCCTTGCCTGCGCCAGTCCTCGGCCGCCTTGAGGATGTCGGTGTCGGTCGTGAGCATCTTGCCGCCTCCGCGCTATTCGCTGTATCGCCGCAAATATAGGCCTTCACGCCACCTTTTGCAGCCACGCTTTCGGGTCGTCGGCCCGGCCGCCGGCCGTCAGCGAGCCGATCAGCGCCGCCATCGAATCGAGATTGTGGATCGGCCGGAATTCATCGACATGCGGCAGCATCGCCCTGATACCGCGCGCCCGAGCCTCGAAGCCTTCGAAGCGCAGCAGCGGATTGAGCCAGACCAGGCGCCGGCACGATCGGTGCAGCCGGTCGATCTCAAAGCCGAGCGTGTCGTCGGGGTCGCGCTCGAGCCCGTCGGTGATGAGGAGGACGAGCGCGCCTTGGGCGAGGACGCGGCGCGCCCAGCGCTTGTTGAAGGCGTGCAGCGACGAGGCGATCCGAGTGCCGCCCGACCAGTCGGGCACGCTTGCGGAACAAGCGGCAAGCGCGTCGTCAGGGTCGCGCTCGCGCAAGGCGCGAGTGACGTTAGTGAGCCGGGTGCCGAACAGAAAGGTCGCCGCGCGCTTGCGCTTCTCGGTCAGCGCATGCAGGAAATGCAGAAAGATGCGGCTGTACTGGCTCATCGAGCCTGAGATGTCGAGCAGCACAACGATCGGCGGCGGCTTCATCTTCGGCCCGACGAAGCGCAGATCGATGAAATCGCCGCCGCCCTTGAGGCTGCCGCGCAGAGTGCGGCGGATGTCGATCAGATGGCCGTGCGGATGCGGGGCAAGCCGCCGCGTGCGCACTTCGGCGAGCGGGAGCACCAGCCGCTGCATCGCCTCCTTGGCGGCGGCGATCTCGGCGCTGGTCATCTGCGCGAAGTCCCTCTTCTGCAGCACCTCGCGATCGGACACGGTCATGCGGGTGTCGAGTTCGACCTCGCGCTCCTTTTTCAGCTTGTCGTCGAGCCCGGCATAGAGCGCCTCGTGCACGCGGGTGGCGCCGGCCTTGGGCGCCTGCGGCGCCGAGGCGACCTGCGGCAGCATCATCGCCATCAGCTGCTCGATATAACCGCGGCGGCGGAAGAAGATGCGGAATGCCTGGTCGTAGAGGAGCGAATGCTCGTGCCGCTTCACGAACACGGCGTGCAGCGTCCAGTAAAAATCCTCGCGGGTGCCGACGCCGGCCGCCTCGACCGCTTCGAGCGCGTCGAGTACCGCGCCGGGCCCGACCGGAATGCCGGCAGTGCGCAGCGCGCGGGCGAAATAGAGGATGTTCTCGGCAAGCCGGCCCGACGACTCCTGCATTGTCGGCTTCTCTTCAGTCATCATTGCCCGGAACGATGAGGAAACGACGGCCGCCTGCGTTGCACATCACTATTCCGCCGCCCGCAGCTCCGACTTCACCTCGTCGAGCAGCTCCTTGACCTTGCTGCCTTCGAGCTTGGCGATGTCGTCCTGGTATTTGAGCAGGACGCCGAGGGTATCCGAGACGGTCGCCGGATCGAGCGCGACCACGTCGAGCTCGGAGAGCGCCGAGGCCCAATCGAGCGTCTCGGCGACGCCCGGCGATTTGAACAGGTCCTGCTTGCGCAGCGCCTGGACGAACCCGACCACCTGCTCGGACAGTTTCTTGCCGATCCCCGGCACCTTGGTGCGCACGATCGCGAGTTCACGCTCGGCGCTCGGATAGCCGACCCAATGATAGAGGCAGCGGCGCTTGAGCGCGTCGTGCACCTCGCGGGTGCGGTTCGAGGTAATGACGACGACCGGCGGATGCGCGGCCTTGATGGTGCCGAGTTCCGGGATGGTAACCTGAAAGTCGCCGAGCACTTCGAGCAGGAACGCCTCGAACGCCTCGTCGGTACGGTCGATCTCGTCGATCAGCAGCACCGGCGGGCCGGAGGTCTCGGGCTCGAGCGCCTGCAGAAGCGGCCGCTTGATCAGGAAACGCTCGGAGAACACGTCGCGCTCGAGCCGGGCGCGATCGTGCTCGCCCTCGGCCTCGGCGACGCGGATTGCGATCATCTGCGCGGCGTAGTTCCACTCGTAAACCGCGGCGGCGATGTCGAGGCCTTCATAGCACTGCAGGCGAATGAGCCGCCGGCCGAGCGTCGCCGCCAGCACCTTGGCGATCTCGGTCTTGCCGACGCCCGCCTCGCCCTCAAGGAAGATCGGCCGGCCCATTTTCAGCGCCAGGTAGAGCACGGTGCCGAGCGACCGGTCGGCAAGATAATTGCCCTCGGCGAGGAGCGCGACGGTGGCGTCGATCGAGGGCGGCAGCAGACGCGGGGCGGTCTTGTTCATGCCGACTGGATATAGGCTCTTGTGACGCTAGAGCAAAACGCCCGGCATTCGTCCGCGGGGTCGAAAGCGCGGCCACCATCGGAAAACGTTAACGGCGAAAGACTTTCGGCCTTATTTGCCCACCGCCTCCGCCACCGCGCGGCGGGCGAGTACGGCGATCAAGTGGGCGCGGTACTCGGCGCTGCCGTGGATGTCGCCGTTGAGGCCGGTTGCCGGAACCGTAAGCCCTTCCAGCGATTTCGGCGCAAAGCGTTTCTTCAGCGCCTCCTCGAACGCCTTGACCCGGAACACGCCGTTCGAGCCGGCGCCGGTGACGGCGACGCGGATGTCGCTGCCGCGCTTGGCTACGAACACGCCGACCAGCGCATAGCGCGACGCCTGGTTGCGGAATTTCTGATAGGCCGCCTTCTTCGGCACCGGGAAGCTCACCTTAGTGATGATCTCGGCCGGCTCGAGCGCAGTCGAGAACATGCCGGTGAAGAAATCGTCGGCGGCGATGCGGCGCTTATTGGTAATGATCGTGGCGCCAAGCCCAAGGCAGGCGGCCGGATAGTCCGCGCTCGGATCGTTGTTGGCGATCGAGCCGCCGATCGTGCCCATATGACGCACCGCGGGGTCGCCGATCATGCCGGCAAGCTTGGCGAGAACCGGAATCGCCTGCTGCACCACCGGTGAGGCGTGCACGTCGGCGTGCCGCGTCATCGCCCCGATCGCGAGCGAGCGCCCGCTCTGCTGGATGCCGGCGAGCCCTTCGATGCGCGACAAGTCGATGAGCTGCGGCGGGTTGGCGAGCCGCAGCTTCATGGTCGGGAGGAGCATATGGCCGCCGGCCAGAATCTTGGCGTCGGCGTTCTTGCTGAGGAGGCTCGCCGCCTGGCGCAGCGTCTCCGGACGATGGAAGGTGAAGCTGTACATCTGAGTCCTCCGTTCCCCTAGAGCACGAACCGGAAAAGTGGAAACCGGCTTTCCGAAAAGATCATGCTCCACTTAAGAGTTAGAGCGAGGATCGCTTCAACGAGAAGCGATCCTCGCTCTAGGCAGCCCGCGCCGCCTTGCCGGACCTTTGTAGGACCGCCCATACCGCCTGCGGCGTCGCCGGCATGTCGATCACTTCGGTTCCAAGCGCGTTGGTGATCGCGTTCATCACCGCCGCCGGCGCCGCGATCGCGCCAGCCTCGCCGCAGCCCTTGATGCCGAGCGGATTGGACGGGCACTTGGTGACCGTCATGTCGACCTTGAACGACGGCAGGTTGTCGGCCCGCGGCATGGCGTAGTCCATGTACGAGCCGGTGACGAGCTGGCCCTTGTCGTCATAGACGGTGTGTTCCAGCAGCGCCTGGCCGACGCCCTGGGCGATGCCGCCATGCACCTGGCCCTCGACGATCATCGGGTTGATCACGGTGCCGAAATCGTCGACCGCGGTCCAGCCGACGATCGTGGTCGCGCCGGTGTCGGGGTCTATCTCCACTTCGCAGATGTGGCAGCCGGCCGGGAAGGTGAAGTTGGTCGGATCGTAGAACGCGCCTTCCTTCAGGCCGGGCTCGATTTCGCTCGTCGGGAATTTGTGCGCGACATAGGCGCCGAGCGCGACTTCGCCCCACGCCGCCGACTTGTCGGTGCCGGCGACGGTGAACTTGCCGTCCTTGAACACGATGTCGGCCTCCGCGGCTTCGAGGAGGTGGGCGGCGATCTTCTTCGCCTTGGCCTCGACCTTGTCGAGCGCCTTGACGATCGCCGACATGCCGACGGCGCCGGAGCGCGAGCCATAGGTGCCCATGCCGAACTGCACCTTGTCGGTGTCGCCGTGCACGATGTTGACCTGGTCGACGGAAATGCCGAGCCTATCCGCCACGAGTTGCGCGAATGTCGTCTCGTGACCCTGGCCGTGGGCGTGGCTGCCGGTGAGAATCTCGACCGAGCCGGTCGGATTGACCCGCACTTCCGCCGATTCCCAAAGGCCGACCCCCGCCCCGAGCTGGCCAGCAATTGCGGACGGCGCCGCCCCGCATGCCTCGATGTAGGTGGAGAAGCCGATCCCGCGCAGCTTGCCGAGGCGTTCGGACTCGCGCTTGCGTTTGCCAAAACCCTTGTAGTCGTGAAGTTCGAGCGCTTTCTGCAACGAGGCGTCGAAATCGCCGGTATCGTAGAGGAAGGCTACCGAGGTCTGATAGGGAAACGATTTGACAAAGTTCCGGCGCCGCAGCGCCGGCGGCTCGACACCCAATTCGCGGGCGCCGACTTCGATGAGCCGCTCGACGACGAAGGTGGCTTCCGGGCGGCCGGCGCCGCGATACGCATCGACCGGTACCGTGTTGGTGTAAACCGCGTCGACTTCGCAGTAGATGTGCGGGATTTGATATTGCCCGGACAGCAGCGGCGCATAAAAGAAGGTCGGAATGGCGGAAGAGAAGGTTGACATGTAGGCGCCGATATTGGCGGTCGTGTGCACTTTCAGGGCGGTGATCTTGCCCTCGCCGTCGAACGCCATCTGCGCCTTGGTGACGTGATCGCGGCCATGCGCGTCGGTGATGAAGCTTTCCGAGCGCTCGGCGGTCCACTTCACCGGCCGGCCGATTTTGCGCGCCGCCCACAAGCAGACAACCTCCTCCGGATAGATGAAGATCTTCGAGCCGAAGCCGCCGCCGACATCGGGCGCGATCACGCGCAGCTTGTTTTCGGGCGCCATGCCGACGAAGGCGGCGATCACCAGCCGGGCGACGTGCGGGTTCTGCGATGCGTTCCACAGCGTCAAGTTTCCGCTGCCGGCGTCGTATTCGGCAATCGCCGCGCGCGGCTCCATCGCATTCGGCACCAGCCGGTTGTTGATGAACTCCAGCTTGGTGACGTGCTTGGCATTCTTGAGCGCGGCGTTGGTCGTATCGGCGTCGCCGATGTGCCAGTTGTAGATGGTGTTGTTCGGCGCGGCTTCGTGAATGAGCGGCGCGCCCGGTGCCGCGGCCTTTGCCGGGTCGACCACCGCCGGCAGCACCTCGTAATCGACCACGACTTTCTCAGCGGCGTCTTTCGCCTGTGCCAGCGTGTCGGCAATCACCACGGCGACCGCGTCGCCGACGTAATTGGCCTTGCCAGCGGCGATAGCCGCATGCGGCGCCATCTTCATCGGTGAGCCGTCCTTCGAGAAGACGGCCCAGCCGCAGATCAGATTGCCGAGCTTGTCTTCGGCGAACTGCGCGCCGGTGAACACGGCGGGGACGCCCGGCATCCCCGCGGCGGCCTTGGTGTCGATTTTCTTGATCTTGGCGTGCGCGTGCGGCGAGCGGATAAAGTAGATCGCGGCCTGCCCCGGCCGGTTGACGTCGTCGGTATAGTGACCCTTGCCGGTGATGAAGCGGTGATCTTCCTTTCGGCGCACGGCGGCGCCGATCCCGGTCGCACTCATGGCGGTCTCCTCCGGCAGTTTTTGTTGTGGCGTTCGCTTCCCTCAGTAGCTTGCTGTTACTCGGCGGCCTTCGCGGCGGTGGATGCCGGCATGGCCCGCGCCCCGGCCGCGATCGCCTTGACGATATTGTGATAGCCGGTGCAGCGGCAGATATTGCCTTC
>JASHXX010000026.1 GCA_030043335.1 Xanthobacteraceae bacterium | reverse complement strand
AGCTCGTAGATCTCGCCGTCATAGTAGAGGCTGCGGGCGCGATTGCGCCCGTAATTGGCATAGCCGGAAACCTTGTCGCCGAACTGCAGGAGGGTGATGCGGCTGCCCTTGCGAATCGCACCGTCCCACCAGCCCGGGCCGCGACGGTTGATCAGCTTCTCGAGCTCCGTGCCGGGGATGATCCCCTGATAGGCGGTGCGCCATGCCTCATCGTGCGCGTCAGCAACCGCGGCGGCATCGGCCGGCCTGGCGCGACGGATTTCGATGAGGACGGTGCTCATAGGACGATGCCTTTAAGCGATCAAAGCAAGCGATTCCGCGCCGTTCAAGGGTCGAGATTCACCATCAGTTAACGATGTGGATTATTAGCCGAACAGTGCCGATCACGCCATCAGTGCGAGCGGAAAAAAATGCATCCGGCGCGTATTCTGTTAGCGGCTGTTGCCGAAGCGACACATTTTGCCGGCATTGTTACGAATTGTGACACCGGATTCGGCGCCCCTGCGCCGGCAGCCCCCGCTCCGCGAGCCAGCCAACCGCCGCTCCGAATCAGCAACGGCCTCAGACGCGCTCGGCTTCCTTGCGCCGCTCGTCCTTCTTGCGTTCGTTGGGGTCGAGCAGTCTCTTGCGCAGCCGAATCGATTTCGGCGTCACTTCGACCAATTCGTCATCCTGAATATAAGCCAGCGCTTTTTCAAGGGTCATGTTCATCGGCGGGGTGAGCCGGATCGCCTCGTCCTTGGCGTGGGTGCGGATGTTGGTCAGTTTCTTGCCCTTGAGGACGTTGACCTCGAGATCGTTGTCGCGGGTATGCTCGCCGACGATCATGCCGCGATAGACCTTCCAGCCCGGTTCGATCATCATCGGACCGCGGTCCTCCAGATTCCACATCGCGTAGGCGACCGCCTCGCCCTGGTCGTTGGAGATCATGACGCCGTTGCGCCGTCCGCTGATCTCGCCGCGGTGCGGGCCGTAGGCATGAAACAGGCGGTTCATCACCGCGGTGCCGCGCGTGTCGGTAAGGAGCTCGCCGTGATAGCCGATGAGCCCGCGCGTCGGCACATAGAAGATCAGCCGGACCCGGCCGCCGCCCGAAGGGCGCATCTCGACGAGCTCGCCTTTGCGCTCGGAGAGCTTCTGCACGATGATGCCGGCGTGCTCTTCATCGACGTCGATGACGACTTCCTCGATTGGCTCGGTGAGCTCGCCGGCGGAACCGTGCTGAAACAGCACTTTCGGCCGCGACACCGACAGTTCGAATCCCTCGCGGCGCATGGTTTCGATGAGGATGCCGAGCTGCAACTCGCCGCGGCCGGCGACTTCCATCGAATCCTTCTCCGACGACTCGGAAATCCGCAGGGCGACGTTGCCTTCGGCCTCGCGCAGGAGTCGCTCGCGGATGACCCGGCTCTGCACCTTGTCGCCCTCGGTGCCGGCAAGCGGTGAATCGTTGATGCGGAAAGTCATCGCCAACGTCGGCGGGTCGATCGGCTGCGCCGGCAGCGGCGCGAATATTTCGGGCGCGCAGAGCGTATGCGCGACGGTCGCCTGCGGCAGGCCGGCAATCGCGACGATGTCGCCCGCCGAGCCTTCCTCGATCGGCGCGCGCTCCAGCCCGCGGAAGGCGAGCACCTTGGTTACCCGGCCCTCCTCGATCAGCGCGCCGTTGCGGTCGAGCACCTTGATGGTCTGGTTGGGCTTGACTGAGCCCGAGGAGATGCGGCCGGTGACGATGCGGCCGAGATAGGGATTGGCCTCCAGAATCGTGCCGAGCATGCGAAATGGGCCGGCCTCGACCTTGGGCGACGCGACGTGGCGGATGATGAGCTCGAACAGCGGCGCCATCCCCTGGTCCTTGGGTCCCGAAGCGCTCGACGCCATCCAGCCCTGCTTGGCCGAGCCGTAGAGGATTGGGAAATCGAGCTGCTCCTCGCTTGCATCGAGCGCGGCGAAGAGATCGAACACCGCGTTGGCGACCTCGATGGGGCGGGCGTCCGGGCGGTCGACCTTGTTGATGATGACGATCGGCTTGAGGCCGACCTTGAGCGCCTTGGTGACCACAAATTTGGTCTGCGGCAGCGGCCCTTCGGCGGCGTCGACCAAGACCAGCGCGCCGTCGACCATGTTAAGGATGCGCTCGACCTCGCCGCCGAAATCGGCGTGGCCGGGAGTGTCGACGATGTTGATGCGCACGTCCCGCCACAGAATCGAGGTCACCTTCGACAGGATGGTGATGCCACGCTCGCGTTCGAGGTCGTTTGAATCAAGCGCACGCTCGGCGACCCGCTGATTCTCGCGGAAGGCGCCGGACTGCTGCAGCAGCCGGTCGACCAGCGTGGTCTTGCCGTGGTCGACATGGGCGATGATGGCGATATTGCGAAGGTTCATGCGGGTCGCGTCGCGGCCGCGTAGTGGGGCTGGCGGCGGCTGGCGTTAAACCGTTGCGGGCCCGGAAGGGCCCGCGATTCGCCAGGGTATATAGTCGGTTTCGGCCGGGAAGCAATCGCGGCAAAGGCCCTACGCCGCCGCGGCTTTGCTGCCGGGCTTCGCTTCGGTCTCGCCCTCATCGATCAGCGCGGCGCGGCGCTCGGCGAGCGCGAAGCGGACCTGGTCGAGCGCCATCGAGAACGACATCTGCATGGTCTCGTCGTAGTCTTCCTGCTCGCTCTGGTGAATGATGGCGATCACCAGGTTGTCCACGTCGCGCTGGAACTTATCGAGCGCCTCGAGCGAGGGCGCCATCGGCACCTTGCGCACCAGGTCGAGCACGCGCTGCAGCAGCCGCAGCCGGCGGGTGCGGTGGTCGCCGCGGAAATAGGTGGCGAAGCCGGCCATCGCCGATCCCAACACCGGAAGGATCAGCATGCCGTAGAAGATTTCGTCGCCGTAGCGGTCGAAAAAGGACTTCTCGTCGTCGTTGAGATAGATGCGCGCGCCGGGATGCAGCAGTGTCGCGGCGTCCTTGTCAGTCGACGGCGCCTGGATCTTGACCTCGCCCGGCAGCGCCGCGGCCAGCGCGAGCCGCGACGAATAGATGACACGCGCGAGCGTGGTGATCGCGGCGTGATTGAACGATTCGCGCGCCACCAGATATTCCGGGAAGCTCAGGCTCTTGAGGCTGTCGTCCGGGACCGGCGGATTGCCGCCGAAGCTGCCGGCATCGATATCGATCGAGTCGAAGGCCGGATCGCGTTTGGCAATGCCCTCGGCTTGGTCGACCTCGATGAAGGTCGGCGCCGTGCCGTCGCGCGTTGCCGCTGCGACCGCATCGCTGATGGCGTGGCCGCTCGTCGGTCCGGCGACGAAGATCACGTCGACCTGATTGTCGCCAACCGCGGCGGCGAGATTGGCGGGATCGATCGAGGATATCTGCAGCTTGTCGAGCGGCACGCCGTAATGCTTGAGAACGACATTGAGGAGATCGGCGCTGGCTTCGTTGCCGGTCACAATGCCGATGCGGTGGCCGGCGAGCTGCGTGATTTTTTCGAGCTTGCCGCCGTCGCTGGCTTGATCGGTCTTGTCGCTCTTGGCGGTTTTGTCGGTTTTGGCGGCCGTCTTTTTCTTGGCGGTCTTGTCAGTCTTGGCGGTCTTGTCAGCCTTGGTGGCCTTCTCCGCGGCTGCCGTGGGCGCGGGCACGATCAGCGCCATCACGTTCTGCCGCAGGATGGCGACGACCGGCCAATCCGGCGATTTGCCGATGGTGCTGGGAAGAATGGCAAGATCGGCTTGACGAGCGAGGAGGGCGTGCGCGCTCTGCTCCGGTTCCGAGGTCGGCACCAGCTCCAGCTTGAGGCGGTCATGCGCCTTGGCGACCTTTTGCGCCATGACCTCGACGAGCTTGACATTGATCCCGCCGTCCGGCCCGGCGGCGATCCGGACCAACGTGTCCTCGTTGAAGTAGTGGAAACCGAGCGCGACGACGCCGGCCACGATCAGAGTGCCGAGAATGGTGACGAGCCAGGTGTGCCGGAGAAAGCTTCTGAGCCGGCTTTGCACCTTGTGCTCGATCGACTCGATGCTCCTGGCTTTGCCGCCGCGACCTGACGCGTCGGCCGAGGCGTCGGTCTTGCTCGACCGGCCGAACATCCGGGCGAGCCAGAGTTTCATGGCAAGGGGCGGTCGGTTTGGCAGTCCCGCTGGCATGGTTTGATCCTAGCACGGTAGCAAGGCTTTGACTTGACGGTGCCGGCGCGGCTTCGCCTCAGGCTGGCCGACCCGATGATTGCCACGGGCGGATGCGCGGCCCGGTCGGCGGCGCGTGATGGCGCATCAGCATGTCGCCGATGGTTTCCGGGGTCACCAGGCCGACCAGTGCGCCGGCGGCGTCAACGACGCCGACGGCCGGCGCCGACTTTTCCTGCAGCAGGCGGAACGCTTCGTCGAGGCAGCGGCGGCTTCCGATGGTCGGCAGCTCGTGCGTCATCGCGTCGGCGACGCGGCCATCCGGTCCGTGCTCCTTCAAGGTACGAATGAGGTCGGCGCGCGCGAGTATTCCGACCGGGCGGCCATTGCCGTCGACCACCGGGAATTCACCCTGGCGGGTGTGCAGCGCCATATCGGCGGCGGCGCCGACTTGCTCTTGCGGCGCCAGCGTCGCGAACTGCGTCAGCATGGCTGCGGTCACCGGGACCCCGCGCGAGATCGCGCGGATCGCCACGAGATGCGCTTCGGAGGAAGCCGCCAGATAGACGAAGATGGCGATGAAGATCAGGAGCGGATTGCCGAACAAGCCGAGGAAACCGAGGCCAAAGGCAACCCACTGGCCGACCATCGCCGCGATCTCGGTCGCGCGCACGAAGCCGAGGCGGCTCGCGAGCAGCGCCCGCAGCACGCGTCCGCCATCCATCGGGAAGGCCGGAATAAGGTTGAAGACGACGAGGAACAGATTAACCGCGGCCAGCCGGTCGATCATGCTGACATTGGCGCTCTCGAGCGCCGCGAGGTGGCTCGCGGAAAGATTGGCGCCGCCGAGGAGCACGAGAAGGAGCGCAATCACCACGTTGACAGCCGGTCCCGCTATGGCGACGAGAAATTCCTCGCTCGGCTTCTCCGGAATGCGCTCGAGCCGCGCCACGCCGCCGATCGGCAACAGGATCACGTCGGGGGTGCGCACGCCGAAGGCCCGCGCCGTGAAGATGTGGCCGAACTCGTGCAGCAGCACGCACAGAAAGAGAAGCACCACGAACAAAAGCGCGCTCCACGCCTCCTGCGACCCGCCGGAGAGGTAGTTCACACCGAAGATCCACGCCAGGAACAGGAGGAAAGTCACGTGGACGCGCACCGCGGTGCCGGCGACCGTGCCGAATTTCAGGGACCAGGACATGACCACCTCGCGGATATCTCGCGCCTTGCCGTATCGCTTGAAAAATGGGGATGGCGCCGCCTATTTGCGAGGCCGTAGCCTTGCGGACGCCGCCTTTCGCCGCCATCTTGCCGGCGACGTCGCACGAGGGGTCAATGCAATTCGGGCCGAATACCGCTGCGTGGCAGGACGCCGAGGCGCTTCTGCGCCGGCTGGCGGCTAACGAGCAGGCGGCACGCCGCAAACTCTGGCGCAAGCTGCGCGCGCTCGCCGCGAGCGTGCCTTTCGCCGAGGACTTGCTGACCGCGCATTATTGCGCGTTGGATCGTCAGACACCGGCGCACGTCAAGGCGGTGCTCCTCGGCGCCATCGCCTATTTCATCGTGCCGTCGGATTTGATCCCGGACTACCTTCCGGTGATCGGCTACACCGACGATGCCGCAGTGCTCGCCACCGCGGTCAGACTCGTCACCGCGCACATGACGGCGGAGCATCGCGAGGCGGCGCGGCGCATGCTCGCGCGCCTGCGCGACGGCAAATAATCCGGGCCGCTTCTTCGAGTCACCGCGAATTCAGCACGCCGCGGATTAGCGCCGCGTAGAACCATTCCGCCAGACTGCGCGGCTTTCCGAGGTCGAGCCGCTCCAGGCAATCCCGATGCTCGACGCTCGGGACAACTCCGCGCACCAGCCATGACGCGAGCTGCACCGGCGCTGCCGTCTTCAGCGCCTGCAGCGCTGGAATGAGGCGCTGCTCGACCGCCGAGAAATCGGTCCCGAACGGAAATGCCGGCAGCAGGCCGGCATCCGCGGCCGGCTGCAAATTGCGCGCAATTGTTTCCGGCGTGTTGTCGCGCGCCATCTTCGGCAGCGTGAAGCTGCGCTCGATCTTGCCGGCGTCCGTGGCCTCACGCAGCAGCTCGTCCTGGAAGCGCGAATCGGTGATCGCCAGCATCGCCGCGATCACGTCGCGATCGCTTTTGCCGCGGATGTCGGCGATGCCGTATTCGGTAACGATGACGTCACGCAGATGGCGCGGGATGGTGGTGTGGCCGTAGCGCCAGCGGATGTTCGACTGCGTCCTGCCCTTTGCCGTGCGGGTCGCGTGCAGCACGATTGCAGAGCGCGCGTCCTCGAGGGCAAAGCCCTGGGCGATGAAATTATATTGCCCGCCGACGCCGCTGATGATGCGGCCGTCCTCGAGGCCGTCGGAGATCACGTCACCAAGTACGGTAGCCATGATTGCGTCGTTGAGAAAACGCGCGTTCTTGCGCGCCCGGCGTTTGGCCTCCTCGTCGCCGTAGAGCTGATTGACATACGAGATCGCGGTCATGCCGAATTTCGCCAAGGTGTCGCGCGGCAGCTTGCGCAGCGCTTGATTGAACGCGCGCGAGCCGAGGAAAAACCCGCCGTGGAGCACGACCCCGTCCACCTCGCGCTTGAGGATGCCGGCGCGGAACAGATCGAGCATGCCTTCGACGAACATTTCCGAGCAGCCATAGAGGCCGACGTCGAATGTCTCGGTATGAACGGCGGCGTCACGCGCATGGTCGTATCCCAGGCGGGTCAGCAGGGTGCAGAACGCGTCGTTGCTATGGTGACGCAGCACCAGCGCCTGCGCGACGGCATCGCCGAGTGAGCCGATGCCGATCTGGAGGGTGCCGTCATCGGGAACGAGGCTCGCGGCGTGCAGTCCGCAGGCGTAGTCGGTGAGCGAAACCGGCGCGCGCGGCGGCGCGAACAGCGGGAAGTCGGTTGCCGGTCCGTCGAGAACAATGTCAAGCTCAGCGGCGGCGATCGCGGCATCGCCGGGCATGAACGGCAATTCCGAGTTGGTCTGCCCGGCAAGGAGAAAGTCGGCGCGGCCGGCACGGCGCAGCGCCAGGAGATCGAGCGTCAGGTCGGGATTGCAGCTCAGGCTGTACGGGCGCGGCGTTTCCTCGGTGCGGTGAACAACGAGTTGCGCGATGACGTTGACGCCGCGCGCGAGCACGTATTGCAGCGCGTGGGTGTAGTTGGCGCAGATGTAGTGCTGCTGCGCGTAGGGCGAGCCGAGCCATCGCCCGGCGACGAAAAAGAATTCGTTGATCTCGACATTGGGCGGCACTTTGCCGGTGCGGATCGCCGTGGCGTAGTCGAGCGCCGGATAGCCGCCAAATGCGCGCTCGGCCACCGGCGCGAAGAAGCGGCGCTCGAGCTCGCTTTTCATCTGCGGCGCTTCGAGCGTGAGCGCGGTGAAGATGGTCAGCCGGATCGAGGGATCGGCGGCCGCGCGGGCGAAGAGCGCGTTGGTGATGTGATTGGCCTTGCCGAGGCCGAGGGGCAAGGCGAGCACGATGGTCTTGCCGACCCGTTCGACGAGTGCATCGGCAAGCCGCGCCGGATCGTCGAACCGGGCCGGGCCACCGGCCGCATGCCTCATTGCAGATTGTCCCAACCCGGATCGGGCTGGAAGCGCGGGCCGTATTTGGCCGCCAGGCGCTTGAGCGTGTCGCGCACCTCGGCGATGCCGCGCGTGCGCGCATAGTGCATCGGCCCGCCGCGGAACGGCGCAAATCCGGTGGCGAAGATCATGGCGCCGTCGACGACGTCCTCGCCGACGACCACGCCCTCGCGCAGGCAGGTCACGCAAACGTCGAGCATGGGCAGGACCAGCCGGTCGATCGTTTCCGGCGGCGGCGCGTCCGCCTCCTGCGCCTTGACTGCGCGGCCGCCCTTCCAGACGTAGAGGCCCTTGCCGGTCTTCTTGCCGAGCTCGCCTTTGGCCACCTTGTC
>JASHXX010000025.1 GCA_030043335.1 Xanthobacteraceae bacterium | reverse complement strand
CCGCGGCTACATCTCGCCCTATTTCATCACCAACGCCGACAAGATGCGCGTCGAGATGGAAGACCCCTACATCCTCATCAACGAGAAGAAGCTCTCCGGGCTCAACGAACTCCTGCCGCTGCTCGAGGCGGTGGTCCAGACCGGCAAGCCGCTTCTGATCGTCGCCGAGGATGTCGAGGGCGAGGCGCTGGCGACGCTTGTCGTCAACAAGCTGCGCGGCGGCCTCAAGGTCGCGGCCGTGAAGGCGCCGGGCTTCGGCGATCGCCGCAAGGCGATGCTGCAGGACATCGCCGTCCTGACCGGCGGCCAGGCGATCTCCGAGGACCTCGGCATCAAGCTCGAGAACGTCACCGTCGCGATGCTCGGCAAGGCCAAGAAGGTGATGATCGACAAGGAGAACACCACTATCGTCAACGGCGCCGGCAAGAAGAAGGACATCGAGGACCGCATCCAGCAGATCAAGGCGCAGATCGAGGAGACCACCTCCGACTACGACCGCGAGAAGCTGCAGGAGCGCCTCGCCAAGCTCGCCGGCGGCGTCGCCGTGATCCGCGTCGGCGGCGCGACCGAAGTCGAGGTCAAGGAGCGCAAGGATCGCGTCGATGACGCGATGCACGCGACCCGGGCCGCGGTCGAGGAAGGTATCCTGCCGGGCGGCGGCGTTGCGCTGCTGCGCGCGACCGAAGCCCTCAAGCGGGTGCGCACCCAGAACGAAGACCAGAAGCACGGCGTCGACATCGTTCGCAAGGCGCTGTCGTCGCCGGCCCGCCAGATTGCCATCAATGCCGGCGAGGACGGCTCGGTGATCGTCGGCAAGATCCTGGAGAAGGATCAATACGCGTTCGGCTTCGACGCGCAGAGCGGCGAATATGTCGATCTGGTCAAGAAGGGCATCATCGATCCGACCAAGGTGGTGCGCACGGCGCTGCAGGACGCCTCCTCGGTTGCCGGCCTGCTCATCACCACCGAGGCGATGGTCGCCGAGCTGCCGAAGAAGAAGGAAATGCCGGCGACGCCTCCAGGTGGCGGCGGGATGGATTTCTAAGGAAATCCATCTAAGCCGCCACAAACTTCTTGAAGTGACCTCGGCAACAGCCGACTTCGATTGGCGGCGGAATGGATTTCTGAGTCCCTTACCTTACGCGACGCGTGTGCGAGGGCCCGGGAGAAATCCCGGGCCTTTTGCTTCGGCCTTGCCGATATCGGGCGAGATAAAGCATGATCCGGAAAAGTGGAAACCGGTTTTCCGAAAAGATCATGCTCCACTAAAAGTCGGGCGGCGCGTGTGCGAAGGCCCGGGAAAAATCTCGGGCCTTTTGCTTCGGGCTTGCCCGTGTGCGCCGAGCTAAACCTCGCTCGGGACGGTCGAGGGCTCGCGCGCGATGCGATGGTGCTCGGGCGCTGAGGCATCCTGCGTCAGGATCTGGTCGATCACGAACAGCGGCCGGCGCTTGGTCTCAAGATAGAGCCGGCCGACATATTCGCCGAGGAGGCCAAATAGGATGAGCTGCATGCTGCCGAGGATCAGCACCACCGTGGTCAGGCTGGTCCAACCGGCGACGACGTGGCCGAGGGCCCAACTGCCGAGCGTATAGCCGAGCATCAGCAGACCGAGCGTGCCGACGACAACCCCGAGAATAGAGGCGAGCCGCAGTGGCGCGATCGAGAACGAGGTCAGCGCGTCGAAGGCAAGGCCGATCATCCGTGCGAGCGAATAGTTGCTGGCGCCGGCGTGCCGCGGCGCGCGGTCGTAAGCGAGCGCCATCTGACGCAGCCCGATCCAGCTCACCATGCCGCGGATGAAGCGGTGCTGCTCCGGCATGGCGTTGAGGATGTCGAGAATGCGGCGCGTCATCAGGCGGAAATCGCCGCTGTCGACCGGCAGATCGGCGTGGCCGATGCGGCGCATCAACCGGTAGAACAGCGCCGCGGTGCCGCGCTTGACCGCGGACTCGCCCTGCCGCTCGCGCCGCACGCCATAGACGACTTCGGCGTCGCTACGCTCCATCAGCCGCCACATCTCGCCGAGCAGCTCGGGCGGGTCCTGCAGATCGGCGTCGATGGTGAGGATGCGCGCGCCGCGGCAGATATTGAGCCCTGCGGTCATCGCCAGCTGATGGCCATGGCGGCGCGAAAGGTTGACCGCGAGGAGATGCGGGTCGGCCCGCGTCAGCTCGGCCAGGATCGACCAGGTGCGGTCGGTCGAGCCGTCGTTGAGCAGGATCAGCTCGTAGTCGGCGCCGACGGTTTGCTCGGCCGCCGCACTCATGCGGCGGTGGAATTCCTGGAGGCCTGCTTCCTCGTTAAAGCAGGGCGCGACAATCGAGAGCCGCGGCGTCATGCGCGCATCCAAAGGCACCGGCGTCAACTCCTCGGCGCTGCAAGCGGCCGGAAACGTCCTGCCGTTGCATTCCGCGCTTGACCTGTCAATCGGATTGCGGTTGCCCGCGGCTATGTTGGATAGTATGCGGCGCGCATGCGCGGGCCGTTTCCGCGGCCGGCGAATTCGGGGGACGCAGCGGCGGGCGGGAGCGCACCGCCAGGGCCGCTCCGCGGCATGAATTGCGGCTATCGGCCGACGCAACACTCATCCGGAGGAAGCCGCCAATGGCGCGCGACGTCATCCGCCGATCTCACCCGCCGCGCACCACGAGCCTGCTCGCGGTGGCGTTGGCGGCGGCAGCGGTCGGCGCCATCGCCGTCGGCGCGCTCGCCATCGGCCGCCTTGCCATCGGTCGTGCCACCGTCAAGCGGGCGCGGTTCGGCAGCCTGGAAGTGGACGATCTCGTGGTCCGCAAGTTGCGGGTCATCGAGCGCCAAGGACCAGACCGCTAGGGCTTGCCCTGCAATCGAGGTTAGGCGCCGAGGTGATCCGGGGTCCGGGTCTGACCGAAAGCCGACGTGACGTTCGCCATATGGATCAAGCGCGTCCGACCGAGACGTTTGGATGCCGCCAGGTCAGGCTGGAAGAGCCGGCTTTTCAAAGGTCGAGCACGTCTTTTAGCAATTCGGGTTTGAATTGAGACGAGGATGACGAAGATTGCGCAAAGAGCAGCTTGACTAAAATTTGTACCCGCGCCGCCAGCAGCTTATTTCTACCCTCGGCCCGCGTCAGTGCCGCCTCGCGCGTTCCAAACATGTTCAACAATGCATCCGCGCCCTCGATCAGCTGCGAGCGGGCGAGCTCCAATTCCTGGATCCGGGCGGCTCCCATTTGGAGCGAGTTCTCGAGGTGCTCCAGCTTATCCACCAAGCTCTGCTTGGTCTCGGCGAAAGTTCTCTCCGCGGCAACAGCGCGTTCGGACATTTCCTCAATACGGCTATTGAGCACGTCGATTTCAGTGCGCCGCCTGTTGTGGGCGTCGCGCAATTGCGCGGCAAGCTTGTCGCGTTCGGACAGCGCGGCCACCAAT
>JASHXX010000218.1 GCA_030043335.1 Xanthobacteraceae bacterium | reverse complement strand
ATACCCACGTGTCGCAGCTGATCGCCGCGGGTCTCGATGTCTTGACGATCAGCCGCCGCATCGGCCACGGATCGCCAGCGATCACGCTGAACGTCTACGGCCACCTGTTCGCAAACACCGATACCAAGGCCGCCGAGATCATCGAGGCGGCCTTTGCGCGGGCGGAACCGAATAAGAACGGTTGACCCCGAATTGCGGTGGCAATCCGGTGACAATTCAGGTAGGAGGCGGGCCTAAGTCATTGATCGCCGCGGTAGCTCAGCTGGTAGAGCAACGCATTCGTAATGCGTGGGTCGGGGGTTCGAATCCCTTCCGCGGCACCATCGGCCCAAGGCACGGCAGGGCGATCTGCGCGTCGAGACGCAGCGACGCGAACATGCACCGAGAATTCATGCGGTCGCTTGCCACTCGTTTCCTGACGCTTGCTCTCTTTGTCTCCGGCACGGCCCTCGCCTCCATGACAGCCAGCGCGGCACCGTTAGTTCCGATCGTCTCATTTCTCCAACATTGGGATCATCACTGGTACGTCTGGCTGCCGGGCGACCCGGTCTACGAAGCGGTCGAGATCTTGGCCGCCAAGCCCGGCCCGGATACCCCGCCCTTGCTTTGGGTGTTCTTCACCGAGCGCGCGCCGCCGAAGCATCAAATCAATTACTACAACGACGCGCAGGTTGCGGCAGCGAGGGCTGCTCAAGGCGCGGCAGCACAGTTTGCCGACATCAAGTTCAGCGTGACCGGGAGCGATGGCGAGCCGCGCGGCGTCGCCGCGGAGTTTGTCGATTTGCAAAATCGCAAGGTGACGATCGGCGTCGAGTTTGATCGCGGCACGACGCTCGGGACCCTTGGCGCCGGCCTCACCGATCAGATCGGCCATAGCAGCGAGCGCCTGCTGCTGTTGTTCTTCCGGGAAAAGGGCGCGCGCACGCAGAACCCCCACGTGACCATCGGCGGCACTGACGCGGCCAAGCTGCCGCCCGGCCAGGCCTATCCGCTGCCGTTCGCGGCCGCCTACAGCAGCAACATCCTTGTCGGCGGCTTTCCTTTTGTCGGTTTGGACGTGAGCTTCGACGGCGGCGCCGAAAAGCCGGGTCGGGGCGTGCGCTTCGCGCCAACCGCCACACCTGACGCTTACGAGGCGGCACCGCCCAATATCGGTCGCGTCACCCTTGTGACGGTTTCCGACGGCGCGCTCGCGCGCTACCAGCAGCGCGATCGAACCGGCGCTCACGTGATCGATATCGAGTTCGATCCGCCGCTTCCGCCGACCAGTGACCTGGCATCCGAGACCGTATCGGCGTTCAAAATATCGTTGGATGATTTTCGCGACTTGCTCGCCGGCAGCATCGAAGTCTGCCGCGACGGCGGCGCTATCCTGATCGACTGGCGCTTCGACAAGCCGGCCTGGGCGCGCTCGCGGGTGCTGCGCACGACCGGCCTTATCGACGGCGGCGCCATCTCCCGCATCGATCTGCGCGCATTGAAAAAACGATCAGTGAATGCCTTGCGCATAAACGCTATCGTTGACCCGTCGTTGATCTGTAACGGGGGACAGCCTTGGCCGTAATGTCCGGAAAGCGCGCCTTTCTCGAATTGCTCAAGCAGGAGGGCGTCGACATCATCTTCGGCAATCCCGGCACCACCGAATTGCCGCTGATGGACGCGCTCGCGGTCGACAACGAGCTGCGCTACGTGCTCGGCCTGCAGGAGGCCGCGGTCATCGGCATGGCCGACGGCTATGCGCAGGCCTCCGGCAAGCTCGCGGTGGTCAACCTCCACGTCACGCCCGGCCTGGGCAACGCCATGGGCATGCTCTACGACGCGCAGAAGGCCGGCAGCCCGCTCCTCGTCACCGCCGGCCAGCACGACCAGGACTTCAACGCCACCGAGCCGATCCTGTGGGCCGACCTGCCGCCGATCGCGCGGCCGCTGGTGAAATGGTCAGCCGAGGTGCACCGCCTCGCGGATCTGCCGCGGCTGGTGCATCGGGCCGCGAAGACGGCGCTGGCGCCGCCGACCGGGCCGGTGTTCCTGTCGCTCCCCGGCGACATTCTCAAAGCGGAGGGCGAGGTCGATCTGTTGGCGCCGACCCGGGTCGCACCGCGGCTGCGCGGCGATCCGGCGGCGGTCGAAGAAGCCGCCGCGGTGCTCGCCAAGGCGCAACGCCCGCTGATCATGGCCGGCGACGCCGTGGCGCAAGGCAACGCCCATGCCGAGGTCGCCGAGCTCGCCGAGCTTCTCGGCGCGCCGGTCTACACGGAATTCGTTCCGTCGACGGCGTCGTTCCCGTCCTCGCATCCGCTGTTCCGGGGCGCCGTTGCCCGGCTGCAGGCGCCGCTGCGCAAAATTCTCGAGCAATATGACGTGCTGCTGTCGGTCGGCGCCGACCTGTTCACGCTGTCATTGCCGTCTGACATCGAGCCGATGCCGAAGGACTTGACGCTCGTTCATCTCGACACTGATCCGTGGGAGCTCGGAAAGAACTATCCGGCGAAGGTCGCGATCCTTGGCGATCCAAAGGCGACGCTGCCCGATATCACCAAGGCGCTGGGTGAGCGCATGACCAGCGGCGCACGCGGCGCAGCACGCGAGCGGTTCGAAGCGGCAAAGGCGGCAGCGCTTGCCGAGCGCGAGGCGCTCAAGACTAAGGCGCGGGCGATGGCCGGGCAGACGCCGGTCCAGCCGCTCGCTCTGCTCAACGCCGTCGGCGAGATGCTGCCTCCGGGCGCGGTCGTGATCGACGAGGCGGTGTCCTCGAGCGTCGGCATCCGCTCGCTCATCCGCAGCGACGATCCGCAGAGCTTTTATGGCCTGCGCGGCGGCGGCATCGGCTGGGGCCTGCCGGCGGCGATCGGCGTCAAGCTCGCGCTGCCGGAGCGCCCGGTGGTGGCGCTGGTCGGCGACGGCAGCGCCATGTACACCTGCCAGGCGCTGTGGACGGCGGCGCACGAGCGCATCGCCGTGGTATTTGTGATCCTCAACAACACCTCCTACCGGATTCTCAAACAACGCCTCACCGCGCAGCGCGGCTTGGCGGCACAGGTCGACCGCTTCGTCGGTATGGAGCTTGTCGATCCGGCGATCGATTATGTCGGCCTCGCGCGATCGCTCGGCATCGCCGCCGAGCGCGCCAAAAATCTGAAAGAGACCACCGACCTCATTGCCCAGGGACTAAAGAGCAGTGCGCCGCTCCTGATCGACGTGCCGATGGAGCGAAACTACAAGCCGGTGTGATCGGCGGTCAGCGCGTCACCTCCGCTGTCAGCGGCATATCGACGAAAATCTTGTACTGCTGCGTCTTCGGCTTCGCCTTGTCCTCCTCGTCGAGATATTCGACCGAGCTTTTTCCGAGATAGGCGAGCGGCAGGATCATGACGCGGATGAAACGCGTCGGCCGGTCGGCCGCTTGGGCGAAAACCGGCTCCGGGCCGCTCTCATACCAGGCGCCGCCCGGCCCATAGGAAATCGAACAGCCATGGGTATCGATGCGGATGCCGCCCTCGATCAGACAACGGATGCCCGGCCCCTGGTGCCGGTGCCGATACGCACAGCCGCCGGGCGGGAAGGCAACGCTGTCGCCGCGCAGGACGAGCGCGCCCTCCGGCAGCGTCTCGAGCGGCGCGGAAAGCCTTTCGCGCGACGCGATGCCCGGCGCGACAACGGCGCCGCAGCCGTTGCCCGCCCCAAGCTCCCAACGCCAGAGCGTCGCGCCGCCGCTGCCGGCCCTGAGCCTGACCGCGCCTTCGCCGCCGAAAGCTTCATTGTCGCGCAGGCTGCGATCGGCGATCGCGATTGAGCCGTGGACGACGAAGATCATCCGCGGCAGCGGCGGCAACGAAGCTTCGGCTTCGTTCGCCAGCACATCCTCGTAGAGCCGAAGCACGGGCGGCATGGAACTTCTCCTTCTTCGCTGCACGAGTGTCGACGCGGTTTTGTCTCGGCGCAACGGGATTTACACCCGCGGCGCCGCCTTGCTAAATCGCCTCCGAGGCCGAAAGCTTCACGCCCGCCGACCAAGAACAAAGTGAAGCGCGACGGCACGGAGGAAACCGCCGGTGCAGCGAACTACGCCGCCGTTTCGCGCCGACCATGTCGGCAGCCTGCTGCGGCCGGCCGCGCTCAAAGCCGCGCGCGCCAAACGCGAGCGCGGCGAGATCACCGCCGCGGTGCTGCGTGCGATCGAAGACCGCGAAGTCGAGGATGCGATCAGCAAGCAGGAGGCGGTCGGTCTCAAGCTCGCCACCGACGGCGAGTTTCGGCGCTCGTGGTGGCAGTTCGATTTTCTGAAAGACTTCGACGGCGTCGAGCTTTATCGGACCGGCGAAGGGATTATCTTCCACGGCGTGACGACCAAGGCGGAAAGCGTGCGCACGGTCGGGCGCGTCGGCTTCGCCACGCATCCGCATCTCGACGATTTTCGTTTCGTCAAGGAGCACGCGCGCGTCACCCCGAAAATGACCATTCCCTCGCCGGGCGTGCTGCATTTCCGCCAGGGACGGCGCTCGATCGGCAAGGAGATCTATCCCGATCTCGAGGTTTTCTTCGATGACGTCGCGAACGCCTACCGCAACGCGGTGCGCGCCTTCTACGACGCCGGCTGCCGCTATCTGCAATTTGACGACACCACCTGGGCGATGATGTGCGACGAGCGCGAGGTTGCGCACTCGCGCGAGCGCGGCGACGATCCAAAGCAACTGCCCGCCGCCTATGCGGGCATGATCAATCGCGCGCTCGCCGGCAGGCCGGCCGATCTCGCGGTCACCATGCACTCCTGCCGCGGCAATTTTCGCTCGACCTGGATCGCCGAGGGCGGCTACGAGCCGATCGCCGAACGGCTGTTCAACGAGGTCGACATCGATGGCTATTTCCTCGAATACGACAGCGCCCGCGCCGGCGGCTTCGAGCCGCTGCGCTTCTTCCCCAAGGGCAGAAAACAGCTCGTCCTCGGTCTCGTCACGTCAAAGACCGGCGCGCTGGAGACGAAGGACGCCATCAAGCGCCGGATCGAGGAAGCGACCAAATATGTCGTCCTCGACCAGCTGTGCCTGTCGCCGCAATGCGGCTTTGCTTCGACCGAGGAGGGCAACGTCCTGTCCGAAGACGAGCAATGGGCGAAGCTGCGCCTGGTGCTCGAGATTGCCGACGAGGTCTGGGGCTAGGCGCAGCGGGAAGCGGATCGATGCACAGAACCAACCCGCCGTTTCGCGCCGACCACGTCGGCAGCCTGTTGCGGCCCGCCGCGCTGAAAGCGGCGCGCGAGCGCTACGCTCATGGCGAGATCGACGCGGCGGCGCTCAAGGCGGCGGAGGACCGCGAGATCGAAGGCGTCATCAAAAAGCAGGAAGAGACCGGACTGCATTCGGTTACCGACGGCGAGTTCCGCCGTTCCTGGTGGCATCTCGATTTCCTCTGGGGTCTCGACGGCGTCGAGCGCCACGTCATGGACACCGGCATCGCCTTTGCCGGGGTAACTACCCGCAACGAAGGCGTGCGCGTCAACGGCAAGCTCGGTTTTTCCGGCCACCCGATGATCGAGCACTTCAAATTTCTCAAGGCACACGTCAAAGCGACGCCGAAAATGACTATTCCGGCGCCGTCGGCGATCTACGGCCGGCCCTACCCGACGCCGATCGACAAAACCATCTACCCGACGCTCGAGAAGTTCTTCGCGGACCTCGGCGAGGCCTACAGGAAAGTGGTGCGGGCGTTCGCCGACGCCGGCTGCCGCTATCTGCAGCTCGACGAAGTGTTCATCGCCATGCTGTGCGACCCGAAATACCGCCAACAGATGAAGGAGCGCGGCGACGATCCGGATTATCTCGGCCCGCTCTACGGCGACCTCATCAATGTCGCGATTTCCGACATTCCGCCCGACATGACCGTGACCATGCATCTGTGCCGCGGCAACTACAAATCGACCTTCATGGGCTCGGGCGGCTACGAGGCCATGCAGGAGGTGCTGTTCGACCGCATCAAGGTGCACGGCTATTTCATGGAATACGACACCGCGCGCGCCGGCGGCTTCGAGCCGTTGCGCCATCTGCCGAAGGGCCGGCTGGCCGTGCTCGGCCTGGTGACCACCAAGACCGGCGCGCTCGAAGGCAAAGACGCGATCAAGCGCCGCATCGAGGAAGCCGCCAAATTCGCCGATCTCGATCGGCTCTGCCTGTCGCCTCAATGCGGCTTTGCCTCAACTGAGGAAGGCAATACTCTGGCTGAGGATCAGGAATGGGCGAAGCTCAGGATGATCGTCGAGGTCGCGCGCGAGGTCTGGGGGTAATCAATGCCAGGAGTTGTTGACGGCAAGGTCGCGATCGTCACCGGCGCCGGACGCGGCATCGGCCGCGGCATCGCGCTGCTGATGGCGAAGGAGGGCGCCAAGGTGGTGGTCTGCGACATCGGCGCGAGCGTCGAAGGCGAAGGCACCGATGCCGGACCGGCGCACGAGGTCGTAGCGGAAATCCAGCAGCTCGGCGGCCATGCGATCGCCTCGACGCTCTCGGTCGGCGAGCCGGCCAATGGCGAGAAGATCGTCAAGGCGGCGGTCGACGCCTTCGGCCGCGTCGACATCCTGGTCAACAATGCCGGCATTCTGCGCGACCGCATTTTTCACCGCATGAGCTGGGCCGACTGGTCGGACGTGATCAACGTGCACCTCAACGGCAGCTTCATCATGAGCCGCGCCTGCGCGACTATCTTCCGCGAGCAGAACTCCGGCGCCTATGTGCATATGACCTCAACCTCGGGACTCATCGGCAATTTCGGCCAGGCCAATTACATGGCGGCGAAGCTCGGCATTGTCGGGCTCTCGCGCGGCATCGCGCTCGACATGGCGCGCTTCAATGTGCGCTCGAATTGCGTGTCGCCATTTGCCTGGACGCGCATGGTGCAATCGATCCCGGCCGAGAACGAAGAGTCGAAGGCGCGGCTCGCCCGCTCCAGCCAGGTCACGCCGGAAAAGGTCGCGCCGCTCGTGGTCTATCTCGCCTCCGACCGCGCCGACGGCATCAGCGGACAGATTCTCTCCGCGCGCCACAACGAGATCTATCTGTTCAACCAGAACCGGCCGATCCGCAGCCTGCATCGCTCCGACGGCTGGACGCCGCAAAAGCTCGCCGACCAGCTCAAGAGCGCGTTCGCAAGCTCGTTCACGCCGCTGGAACGATCGCCGGAAGTATTCTCCTGGGACCCGGTGTGACGGCGGAGGCGGTGTGACATGGGCATTGTGTACGAAAAAATTATGGCGATGCAGGTCGCCCCGGTCGTGCAGACCTTCGGACCGAAGGACTGCATGCTCTACGCGCTCGGCGTCGGCCTCGGGCACGATCCGATGAACGAAGACGAGCTCGCTTTCGTCTACGAGAAGAACCTGAAGGTGCTGCCGACCATGGCCACCGTCCTCGGCTATGGCGGCTCGTGGGCGCGCGAGGCCGGCATCGATCAAGTCAGGGTAGTCAATGGCGAGCAGGGTTTCACCTTGCACCGGCCGTTGCAGACGGGCGGCACGCTGATCGGCCAGACCCGCATCCTCGAAGTCGTCGACAAGGGCGTCGGCAAGGGCGCGCTGATCTTCAGCGAGCGCCGGATCACCGATAAGGCCAGCGGCGAACTCGTGGCCACCGTCAGCCAGACTGCGTTCTGCCGCGGCGACGGCGGCTTCGGCGGACCGCCGCGCAGCGCGCCGACGCCGACGCATCCGATCCCCGGCCGCGCGCCCGACTTCACCTGCGATCTCTCGACGCGCCCGGAAGCGGCGCTGATCTATCGGCTCAGCGGTGACTACAACCCGCTGCACGCCGAGCCCGCCTTCGCCAGGGCCGCGGGCTTTGAACGTCCGATTCTGCACGGGCTTGCCACTTTCGGCGTTTCCGGCCACGCGCTTCTGAAGACACTGTGCGGCTACGATCCCAATCGCCTGATCTCGTTCGGCTGCCGCTTCTCCGCGCCGGTTTTCCCCGGCGAGACCATCCGCACCGAGATGTGGCGCGACGGCTCGATCGTGAGTTTCCGCGCCCGCGTGGTCGAGCGCGATGTCATCGCCATCAACAACGGCCGCGCGGAGGTCCGCTAGCGATGGAAGCCGCGGACCTCGCGCCGATCCGCGAGTCCGTGCGCGCGCTGTGCGCGAATTTCCCCGGCGAATATTGGCGCGCGCTCGACCGCGAGCGCGCCTATCCGGAAAAGTTCGTCGCCGCGCTGACGCAGGCCGGCTTTCTCGCCGCGCTGATCCCCGAGGAATATGGCGGCAGCGGCCTGCCGATCAGTGCGGCCGCGGCGATCATGGAGGAAATCCAGGCCTCGGGCTGCAACGGCGCGGCCTGCCACGCGCAGATGTACACCATGGGCACGCTCCTTCGTCACGGCAGTGCGGAGCAGAAGGCGCGCTATCTGCCTGCGATCGCCCGCGGCGAGCTTCGCTTGCAGGCATTCGGAGTGACCGAGCCGACCTCGGGCACCGATACGCTTAGTCTGCGCACCTCGGCTACGCGCGCCGGCGATCATTACCTCGTCAACGGCCAGAAGATCTGGACCTCGCGCGCCGAGCATTCCGATCTGATGCTGCTCCTGGCGCGCACTACGCCGCGCGAGGACGCAAAATCGCGCACCGCAGGCCTCTCGGTGTTTCTCGTCGACATGCGCGAGGTCAAAGGCGACGGCCTGACCATCCGGCCGATCCGCACCATGATGAACCACGCCACCACCGAAGTCTTCTTCGAGAACATGCCGGTGCCGGCCGCCAACCTCATCGGCGTCGAGGGCGAGGGCTTCCGTTACATCCTTTCCGGCATGAACGCCGAGCGCATTCTGATCGCCGCCGAATGCATCGGCGACGCCAAATGGTTCATCGCCAAGGCCGCGGCCTATGCGTCGGCGCGCGAGGTATTCGGGCGGCCGATCGGACAGAACCAGGGCGTGCAGTTTCCCATCGCCCGTTCCTATATCGGCATGCGCGCGGCCGAACTGATGGTGCGCGAAGCCGCCGCGCTCTACCAAGCCGGCAAGGAGTGCGGTGCGGAGGCGAACATGGCCAAGCACCTCGCCGCCGAAGCCTCCTGGGCCGCAGCCGATATGTGCGTGCAAACCCACGGCGGCTTCGGCTTTGCCGAGGAGTTTGACATCGAGCGCAAATTCCGCGAGACGCGGCTTTATCAGGTGGCGCCGATCTCGACCAATCTGGTCCTTTCCTACATCGCCGAGCACGTCCTGGGATTGCCCAGGTCATATTGAGTCCGTCCCATGACACTTCCCCTTTCCGGCCTCCTGATCGTCTCGCTTGAGCAAGCCGTCGCCGCGCCAATGTGCACGTGCCGGCTCGCCGACGCCGGCGCGCGCGTCATCAAGATCGAGCGACCGGAAGGCGACTTTGCCCGCTTCTATGACGATTTCGCCCACGGCGAGTGCAGCTACTTTGTCTGGCTCAACCGCGGCAAGGAATCGGTGGTGCTCGATCTCGGCCTAGCCGCGGACAAAGCCTTGCTCGAAGCCATGCTCAAGCGCGCCGACGTTTTCGTGCAGAACCTGAAGCCCGGCACCGTCGGCAAGCTCGGATTTCCGATCGCGCGGTTGCGCCGCGACTATCCGCGGCTGATCTGCTGCTCGATCTCCGGCTTCGGCGAGAGCGGCCCCTACGCCAAACGCAAAGCCTACGACCTCTTGATCCAGGCGGAAGTCGGACTCGCGTCGATCACCGGTACGACTGAGCCGTCGCGCGTCGGTGTGTCGGTCGTCGACGTCGCGACCGGAATGAACGCGTACGAGGCAATCCTCGAAGCTCTGATCGCGCGGCAGACGAGCGGCGAAGGGGCCGCGCTCTCGCTGTCGATGTTCGACGCCATGGCCGACTGGATGACGGTGCCGCTCCTCCAGCACGACGCCGGCAAGCCGCCGCAGCGCGTCGGGCTCACCCATGCCTCGATCGCACCCTACGGCGCGTTTCCAACCCGCGACGGCGCCGAGGTCCTGATCGGCGTCCAGAACGACCGTGAGTGGCGCGTCCTGGCGGAGAAGGTGCTGGGCGACGCCGCGCTCGCCGCCGATCCCGGCTTCGCCACCAACCATGATCGCGTGCGCCGCCGCGCTGAAGTCGATCGCAGGATCGCGGTCATTTCCAGCACGCTCGACGCCGCGGCGCTGATGCAAAAGCTTGCCGTCGCCGAGATCGCCTTCGCGCGCGTGAACGATACCGCCGAGCTTGCGCGCCACCCGCATCTGCGCCGCATCAGCGTTGAGACGCCGAGCGGCCCGGTGTCCTATCCGGCCCCCGCCCGGGAGCCGAGCGCGGCACGGCGGTATGGTCCGGTGCCGGCGCTCGGTCAGCACACCGAAAGCGTGCGGGCGGAATTCACGGTCGCCCCGGTCGCCGCGAAATAGTCAGAGGATCCGCGATGGATATCGGCTTCATCGGTCTCGGCAATATGGGCGCGCACATGGCGCGGCGGCTGATCGAGGCCGGGCATCGCGTCATCGTCTACGACACGCGCCAGCAAGCGATCGGCAATCTCACCGGACGCGGCGCGATCGCGGCGCGCTCGCCGGCCGGAGTCGCCGACGCGGTCGAGACGGTGATGGCGAGCCTGCCGACGCCCGAAGCCGTGCTGGCGGTCGCGACCGGTCCGCACGGGGTGATCGAAGGCAAGCGGGTCCGGCATTTCGTCGATCTCTCGACCACCGGCGCCGAGATGGCCCAGCGGATTTTCAAGCTCCTCGCCGCGCGCAATATCGTGCAGATCGACAGCCCGGTGTCGGGCGGCGTCAAGGGCGCGGAGCACGGTACGCTCGCGGTGATGGCCTCGGGGCCGCGCGGCGAAATTGCCGCAGTCGAACCCGCGCTCAAGGTGATCGGCAAGGTCTTTTTCATCAGCGAGCGGCCCGGCGCCGGGCAGACCATGAAGCTTGCCAACAATGTGCTCTCGGCCACGGCGATGGCGGCGACATCGGAAGCGATGGTGATGGGCGTAAAGGCCGGCCTCGATCCGCGCGTCATGCTCGAAGTGATCAATGCCGGCACCGGGCGCAACACCGCGACCGAGGACAAGTTCAGCCGTGCGGTGCTGCCCGGCACGTTCAACCTTGGCTTCACCGCCGCGCTGATGCTCAAAGATGTAAAGCTCTGCCTTGCGGAAGCAAAAGCGCTTGGCGTGCCGATGGCGGTGATCGAGGCGGTCGCATGTTGCTTTCAGCTCACATGCGACGAGTTCGGCGCGGAAGCGGACATCACCGCGGTGGTGCAGCCGATCGAAACCCGCGCCGGCGTCAAGGTGCGCACACCGCCGGACTGAAATCGCGCCCCCTTGATTGCCGCGGGCTCCCGCACCGCAACCTTTTGCTGCCGGCGGCGATCTGCTCCACCAATCAGCGACTTATCTGCAAAGTGACCTTCTGTGATTTGGGTCACTTCGCGACCGCGGCAGGACGTCTAGGTTGACGTAACGAAGGCATCGGTCGCCGCGCATCCCGCGCATCCCCCCGACCCCCCGCCGGGATGTCGGTGACCGCCAAGGGGTGAATTAGGTCCCCAACACCCCCCAATGACCCAGGCAGGGTCAACTTCACCCGCTCGGACCCCGTGTCCGGGCGGGTTTTTTTGTTACGGCTCTTCCTCGCACGCAGTGCGACACTTCCGCTACGGCAGGTCATCTCGGCCGCTTTATCGTCATCCTCCGGTCGCACCATCCGATGATCGTGCTCCGCACGCTGTCTCTGTGCTAAGCAAGCGGGCCGAAGCCGAGGAAGGCGCATGGGCTCTCCGCCGAAGAACGTCCGTTCCGGTTCAAGTCTGTTGTCGGGACTGCCCGAGCATCTGTCGACGAACTTGTTCGCCAGTGCCAAGCCGGTGCAGCTCGCCGCTGACAAAGTGCTGTTCCTCGCCGGCGATCCCGGCGACGGCTGCTATCGCATCGATGAAGGGTTGCTCAAGGTGATGATGGTCTCCCGCTCCGGGAGCGAGCGCATCCTCGCCTTTCTCGGCCCGGGCGCCATCGTTGGCGAGCTTTCGATCATCGACGGGCGGCCGCGTTCGGCGTCGGTGATGGCGGTTCGCGGCGCGAAACTGAGTTTCCTGAGCCGAGCCGCATTCGAGGAATTCGCCAAGAAACATCCGGACGTCTACAAATCGCTGGTCACGCTGCTTGCCGGACGGCTGCGCGAAACCGACACGGTGGTCGCGGCTGAGAGCTTCCTGCCGCTGCGAGGCCGCGTTGCCCGGATCCTGCTCGAACTGGCCGATGATTTCGGCCAGGACGTCGGCTCCGGCCGCATCGTCATTCATCAGAAAATCGGCCAGAGTGATCTCGCCGCCATGGCCGGCATTGCCCGCGAAAATGTGAGCCGCATCCTCAACGACTGGAAGCGCCGCAAGCTGGTGAGCCGATTGTCCGGCTATTACTGCCTCGAGAACAAGGCGAAACTCGAGCACGAAGTCGAGCTATAAGGCGTTCGGCTCGCGTACAATCGCGCTGATATGAAAACGCCCGCGCTTGCCGACTTCCGCCGCATCGTCGTCAAGGTCGGCTCTTCGCTCTTGGTCGATGCCCGCGCCGGTTGGCTCCGGGAAGCCTGGCTCGCCTCGCTAAGCGATGATATCGCCGCGCTCCATCGCGATGGGCGCGATGTCCTCGTGGTCTCTTCCGGCGCCATCGCGCTCGGCCGCGCCGTGCTCAAGCTCGCCGGCGGCCCGCTCAAGCTCGAGGACAGTCAGGCCGCGGCGGCCGTCGGCCAGATCGCGCTGGCGCGCACCTGGACCCAGGCGCTCTCGCGCCATGACATCACCGCCGGTCAGATTCTCGTGACGCTGGGCGATACCGAGGAGCGGCGGCGTTATCTCAACGCCCGCTCGACCATCGCCACGCTGGTGCAATGGCGCGCAGTCCCGGTGATCAACGAGAACGACACCGTCGCCACCACCGAGATCCGTTACGGCGACAATGACCGTCTGGCGGCGCGCGTCGCTACCATGGTCAGCGCCGATCTGCTGGTGCTGCTGTCGGATGTCGACGGTCTTTACGACGCGCCGCCGGATGCGGTGGTCTCGGCGCGGCACGTGCCCTACGTCGCCCGCGTCACGCCGGAGATCGAGGCGATGGCCGGGGCGGCCGGTTCGGAGCTTTCGCGCGGCGGCATGCAGACCAAGCTCGAAGCGGCGCGCATCGCCACCGGCGCCGGCACGCACATGGTCATCGCTTCCGGCCGCGTCGAGCATCCACTGCGGGCGATCGCTGAGGGCGCGCGCTGCACCTGGTTTCTCACCACCGCCAATCCGGTAACGGCGCGCAAGAAGTGGATCGGCGGAGCGCTTGAACCCAAGGGGACGCTCAGCATCGATGCCGGAGCGGTCGCGGCGCTGCGGCGCGGCAAGAGCCTGCTGCCGGCGGGCGTCGTGCGCGTCGACGGCGCCTTCGCGCGCGGCGATGCGGTCATCATCCGCGGGCCTGACGGCGCCGAAATCGGCCGCGGTCTCTGCGCCTATGACGCGGAAGATGCGCAGAAGATTGCCGGTCGCTCCTCGGCCGATATTGCGGCGATTCTCGGTTTCAGCGGCCGCACCGAAATCGTCCACCGCGACGATCTGGTCGTCGGTCCGGAGTGAACGCACGATGCTCCCCAGAGAAAGGAGAACCCCGGCCGCTTCGCAGCCGGGGTTCGACGCCGGGTGATTGAGGGTGAGGGGCTGGGGGGCTTCGCCCGGCGCTACATCGTGAACGTTGCCGCGGTCATCTGGTTCCGGCACGAGCCGGGAATTTTTTGCGCGCCCGTCCAGGCCGGCCTTTGGCCC
>JASHXX010000217.1 GCA_030043335.1 Xanthobacteraceae bacterium | reverse complement strand
GCAGCGCGCTCACCGCTCTTGCCCGCCTTATTCACGACCACGACGGCGAAATCCAGCTCGACGCCGATGCCGACCGCATTCTCCTCGACGGCGGAACCGCGCGCGGGGTCCGGCTCTCGAGCGGCAAGGAGATCGAGGCGACGCGTGGCGTCATCTGCTCGGTTACGCCGACGCAGCTATATGGCCGGCTCCTCGCCGAGGCCAAATTCCCGGCGGAGGTGACCGAGGCGGCGGCGCAATACCGCTACGGCAAGGGCAATATGCAGATCCACTACGCGCTCAAGGCGCCGCCGAAGTGGCAGGTGCCGGAGCTTGCCGGCGTTGCCCTCATCCATCTCACGCCCGGCCTCGACGGGGTGTCGAAAGCGGCGAACGAGGCGGAGCGCGGCATGCTGCCGGCAAGGCCGACGGTCTGCGTCGGCCAGCCGACGGCGCTTGATTCGAGCCGCTGCCCGCCCGGCAATGCAGTGCTGTGGCTGCAATTGCCGGAAGCGCCGCGCCTCATCAAGGGCGACGCCGCCGGCGAGATCGCGCCGCCGGCGGACGGCGACTGGACCGAGACGGTGCGGGAGAAATTCGCCGACCGGGTCGAGGCCATCCTTGCCGCGCACGCCGCGGATTTTCGCGACAGCGTCATCGCCCGCAAGGCGTATTCGCCGCGCGATCTCGAGGCGCTCAATATCAATCTGGTCGGCGGCGATCCTTATGGCGGCTTCTGCGGCATCGACCAGTTCTTCCTGTGGCGCCCGTTTCACAACACGGTCAATCACACGACGCCGATCGCGCGGCTCTATCACATCGGCGCCTCGACCCATCCCGGTCCCGGCCTCGGCGGCGGCTCGGGTTATCTGCTGGCGAAGGCGCTCCGATAACCGGACGCGCGCGCGTCGCCGGCTTGTCACATATCCTTCACGATGTTGTTTGGTGCGGGCGGCGCGCGCGCTTAGCAAACGGCGGCGCCGGTCTGGTATAAGTCGCGCAACGGCCGAGCTTGCGAACGCTGGGGGATCACATGCGCACCTTACTGTTGCCGCTGACCGCGCGTTTCATCGCTTTCAGTCTCGTGGTGCTGATCACGGCGGCGCTGTTCGGCGCGCTCCTCGCCGGGACGCCGCTCCTCTATGTTGCGATTCCCCTCGCGGTATTCGCGGCGCTTACCGCGCTCGGCATCTACGATCTGATGCAGAAGCGTCACGCCGTGCTGCGCAACTATCCGCTGACGGCGCATATCCGTTTCATTCTCGAGGAGATCCGTCCGGAGATCCGCCAGTATTTCCTCGAGAGCGAAAAGGACGGCACACCGTTTTCCCGCGACAAACGCGCGATCGTCTACCAGCGCGCCAAGCAGGCGCTGGATAAGCGGCCGTTCGGCACGCAGAACGATGTCTACAGCAGCGGCTATGAATGGCTGCATCACTCGATGGCGCCGAAGCCGGTCAGCAAGGAATCGTTCCGCATCACCGTCGGCGGGCCGGATTGCCGCAAGCCCTATTCGGCGTCGATTTTCAACATCTCGGCGATGAGCTTCGGGGCGCTCAGCCCGAACGCCATTCGCGCGCTCAATATCGGCGCCAGGAAGGGCGACTTCGCCCACGATACCGGCGAGGGCGGCTACAGCCCCTATCACCGCGAGAACGGCGGCGATCTGATCTGGGAAATCGGCTCCGGCTATTTCAGTTGTCGCAATGAAGACGGCACGTTCAGCACCGAGAAATTTGCGCAAAACGCGCGGTCCGACCAGGTCAAGATGGTCGAGATCAAGCTCAGCCAGGGCGCCAAGCCCGGCCATGGCGGCGTGCTTCCCGGCGTCAAGGTCACGCCGGAGATCGCCGCGACCCGCGGCGTGCCCGCCGGCGTCGACTGCATTTCGCCCTCACGCCATTCGGCGTTCTCGACGCCGGTCGAAATGATGCAGTTCATCGCCCGCCTGCGCGAGCTTTCCGGTGGCAAGCCGGTCGGCTTCAAGCTCTGCATCGGGCATCCGTGGGAATTTCTCGCCGTCTGCAAGGCGATGCTCGAGACCTCGATCTATCCAGACTTCATCGTGGTCGACGGCAAGGAAGGCGGCACCGGGGCAGCGCCGCTCGAATTCACCGATCACCTTGGCATGCCGCTGCGCGAGGGGCTCAACTTCGTGCACAACGCGCTGGTCGGCATCAACGTGCGCGACCGCATCAGGCTCGGCGCCAGCGGCAAGATCGTCAGCGCGTTCGATATCGCGCGGGTGATGGCGCTCGGCGCCGACTGGTGCAATTCGGCGCGCGGCTTCATGTTCGCGCTGGGCTGCATCCAGTCGCAGTCCTGCCACACCGACCGCTGCCCGACCGGCGTTTCGACCCAGGATCGCGTCCGCCAGCGCGCCCTGGTGGTTCCGGACAAATCAGAACGCGTGTTCAATTTTCATCGAGCGACGGTGGAGGCTTTGGCCGAACTGGTGGCCGCGGCAGGACTGAACCATCCGACCGAATTGATGCCGCAGCATTTTTCGCGGCGCGTGTCCCCTCATGAGGTCAAAAGCTTCGCCGAGCTTTACCCATCCTTGGAGCCGGGAGAACTGTTCAACGGCACGGGGGACAAGCGCTACGAAGTCCCCTGGGCGATGGCGAGCGCCAAAGAATTCCGCGCCCAGCCGCGGTCGGTTTGAGCGTCCCCAAACCTCTTGACCCGATATCTCGCCGCGCCGCAGAACGACTTTCTGGCCGCAGCAGAGTATCGCAACGCAGAGCCGCTTCGGTGTACGCGGAAGGCCCGCTGTTGCTATGATCGGCGCCGCTAAGATACATGTGCGGTTGCCGGGAAGCCCTATGATGAGACTGCTGCGCCGGAGACTTTTGGTTCTGGCGATCGGCGCGCTCGCTGGCGCGGCCTTTCCGCTGCTCGCACTCGCCCTCGACTATCCGGTGCGGCCAGTGCGTATCGTCGAGGGGTTTGGCGGCGGCGGCACGCCCGACCTGATCTCGCGTCTCGTCGCGCAATGGCTGACGCGGCGCTTCGGCCAGCCGTTCGTCGTCGAGAACAAGACCGGCG
>JASHXX010000024.1 GCA_030043335.1 Xanthobacteraceae bacterium | reverse complement strand
TTGCGGACGTAGGTGACCTTAGTTTCACCTTTGCCCTTATCCCACACGCCTTGCTTCGCAAGGTGCCGCAGCAGGCGGAACAGCACGTCAAAGACGATCACCGGCCGCGCGTTGCCGATATGAGCGAAGTCATAGACCGTCGGCCCGCACACATACATGCGTACGTTTGCCGGATCGAGCGGCTTGAAAACCCGCTTCTCGCGGGTGAGCGTGTCGTAGAGCTTAAGTTCCATGGAATCGAACCGCGCACCTCGGGCCTGCTGGCCGGGCGTCATTGGTCTCGATGGAGATAAAGACGGCCGCAGCCAGCGTTTGTCGCTAGCGAATAATCTCCCGGCAAATGCCGCAGATCGCAAATAGGCCGTTCATGGCGCGCACAATGATCGAGGACGGTGTTCGCGTCAAGCCGTTGTCGTAGCGTCACGGGAATACCGCACCGGGCCGCAAAAGCGCGCGCGAAGTTGTGGAAAGCGGGTGCGGCGGCGGGGCAAATGTTGCGAATGGCGGGACTTAGCGAAACCTTAACCGTGCCATCGCACTGTTGCGATTGCTCATGGTCCGAGGTTTTGCGCCTTTGGCGCGGGGTGGGGCTTTCGATGCGTTTCGTGATCGTGCTCGTGATCTCGGCCGCCATGCTCTTCAGCGTCGCCGCCCACGCCGAAAAGCGCGTCTTCATCGTCGCCAACAACGCCGACGGCTATGGCATCGACCGCTGCCTCGCCTCCGGCGCTTCCTGCGGCGAGGCGGCGGCGAACTCCTATTGCCGCACGCGCGATTTCGCCCAAGCGCTGTCCTACCGCAAGGTCGATCGCGACGACATCACGGGCGCCGTGCCATCCTCAGGCTCATGCCGCGGCGCCCGTTGCGACAATTTCGTCGCGATCGAGTGCTCGCGCTGATCAGGCGGAGCAACGAGCGCTTCGTCTCACGCTTCATGCCGACGCCGTCCGGGGGATTTCCGTCATAAACGCAGCGGGTTGACTGCCGTTGCGCGGCAACGCGACTTCGTTCATCTTTGTCTATTCCGCCGCAGGACGGTCGGGCCAGCGGCGCTAGGTGCCCGAAGGCAATGCGAGGGGCGGTGCCGCGGATAGGACGATGGCTGTTCACCGAGCAATTGAGAGCGAGAGCCCGGACGATCCGGCCGCGGAGCCCATGACGCCCGGCGCCAAGGCAGCGCTCAAGCTCGAGCAATTCCTGCCTTATCAGCTCAATGTGGTGGCAAGCCTGACCTCGCAGGCTTTGTCCCGCGTCTATGCCCGGCGCTACAATATTGGCGTGCCGGAATGGCGGGTGCTGGTTACGCTCGGGCAGTTCGGCGTGATGACCGCGAAGGCGATCGGCGCCCACACCCACATGCACAAGACCAAGGTGTCGCGGGCAGTCGCCCTTCTGGAGCGGCGCCGTCTCCTGGCGCGCCGCACCAACCGCGAGGACATGCGCGAAGCCTTCCTGTCGCTCACCGTGGCCGGGCGAGCCATGTACGAGGAACTCGCGCCGCATGCGCTCGATTTCGCCCGCCGTTTGACGGAGATTTTGGCGCCAGCCGACCGCGAGGCCTTCAATCGCGCTTTGAGTCAGCTTACGGCGCGATCCGCCCAACTCGTCGCCGAGGTAGGCCAGGACGACGACGAGGACGAGCGCTGACGCCGGAGCAAACGTGAAGCTCTATTCCTATTTCCGCTCTTCGGCCGCCTATCGGGTGCGCATCGCGCTCAATCTCAAGGGCATCGCTTACCATACGGTGCCGATCCACCTGATCAAGGATGGCGGCCATAACCGGCGACCGGAATTCCGCGCGGTCAATCCGCAGATGCGCGTACCGGTCCTTGTCGCTGCAACCGGAGACGTGCTGATCCAGTCGCTCGCCATCATCGAATACCTCGACGAGACTCATCCCGATCCCCCGCTCCTGCCGAAGGACCCGATCGGCCGCGCCCAGGCGCGCGCGCTTGCGCAGATCATCGCCTGCGACATCCATCCGCTCAACAACACCGGGCCGCTGCGCTACCTGAAGAACCAAATGCACCAGGAGCAGAGCGCGATCGATGCTTGGTACCATCATTGGGTCCGCGCCGGCTTCGAAGCGCTCGAGGCGCTGGTTCGGCCCGGGCCCTATGCGTGCGGAGCGCAGGTGACGCTGGCCGATATCTTCCTGGTGCCGCAGGTCGCCAATGCCCGCAGGCTGAAGGTGCCGCTCGACGAATTTCCCAAGATCGTCGGGATCGACGCGGCCTGCCTTGCTCTTTCCGCTTTCGATCGCGCACGTCCTGAGAACCAGCCGGACGCTGAGTAAAGGCGGCAGTCCAATTGTGTTCACACTTTGGTCACCATTGCGTCGCTTCATCCCGCCGCGGGCGAAACCGGCAGGACCCATGATGATCAGATTCTTGCACGGTCTCCGGCCGGTCGTATTTGCGGCGTGTGCCGCTTCGGTCACTGCCGCCGCCCAGACCGCGCGGGATCAGCCGGCGACGAATCTCGTCTGTGCGCGCCTTGAAGCTCAACTGGCAAGCGTCAACCGCGGCTCGGCCGATCCGGCCCGCGCCGACCTGATCAAGCACGCCGAAGAGGCCGTCGCCAAACAGCAAGCCGACCTCGACCGCACGGTCGCGCAATCGCGCCGCCAAGGCTGCGAAGGGATCGGCGGATTCTTTGCCCTGTTCACTGGCCAATCGCCGCAATGCGGACCGCTCAACTCGCAGGTCCAGCAAATGCGCGGCAATCTCGACCGGATGATGAGCGATCTCGAGCGGCTCAAGAGCGGCAGCTCGGATCAGGAAGGCCAGCGGCGCGCGCTGATCGGCCAGTTGGCGCAGAACAGTTGCGGCGAGCAGTACCGCACCGCCGCGGCGGCCGCGGGCCCGGCCGGTTTCTTCGACGCGTTGTTTGGCGGCAACGTCATTAGCCCGGGCGACGACGGCGCCCCGTCCGGCACCTTCCGCACGGTGTGCGTGCGTACCTGCGACGGATTTTATTTCCCGGTGTCGTACTCGACTACGGCGAGCCGATTCGCGGATGACCAGCGCGCCTGCCAGCGGCTGTGCCCGGCCACGGAAGCCGCGCTCTACAGCTTTCGCAATCCCGGCGAGGACATCAACCAGGCGGTCGCGGTCGGCGGCGGCCCAGCCTACACCGAACTGCCAAACGCATTCCGCTATCGGCGCGAAGTCACGGCGGGCTGCTCCTGTCGCCGGCCGGGCCAGACCTGGGCCGATGCGCTCAAAAACGCCGACGACGCGACCACGCTCGAGAGCGGCGACATTGTCGTAACCGACCAGAAGGCGAAGGCGCTCTCGCAAGCGCCGCCAGCAAAGCCGAGTAAAGGCGGGGCGCCGCAGCCTGACTCTAACGCAACGGCGACCGCGCCGACCGCGCCCGCCACGCCGACCACGAACGCGGCCGATACCGATACCGGCAAACGCTCGCCGGTGCGCACCGTCGGACCACCTTTCGTGTCGAACAGCAAGCCGCCGGCGCCGGCTCCGGGCTCAACCCAGCAGTAACGGCAACAGCGGCGTCAAAAATCGGCGGCCCCGGCCTTGGCCATCGCGGCGCTCTTGACCAGCGCGCGGTTCGGCTCAGGGAGCGCAGTCCCCGGATCGCGGAACCGGTTGACGATCGGATAGCGACGGTCGCGGCCGAAATTCTTCAACGTCACCTTCACGCCCGGCGCCGCCTGCCGGCGCTTATACTCGGCGAGGCTGAGCATGCGCTCGACCTTGACGACGGTGTCGCGATCAAATCCGGCGGCGACAATCGTCGCCAACGGCTCCTCGCGCTCGACCAACCGCTCGAGGATCTGATCGAGCACCTCGTAGGGCGGCAGCGTTTCCTGATCGGTCTGATTTTCGCGCAGCTCCGCGCTCGGCGCCCGGGTCAGCACGTTCTCCGGAATAACGGACCCGGACGGGCCGAGCGCGCCCTCCGGCTTCCAGGAATTGCGCAGCCGCGCCAGACGATAGACCTCGGTCTTGTAGAGATCCTTGATCGGATTGAAGCCGCCATTCATGTCGCCGTAAAGCGTGGCGTAACCGACCGACATCTCCGATTTGTTGCCGGTCGTCACCACCATCAGCCCGAATTTGTTCGAGATCGCCATCAGGATGGTGCCGCGGGCCCGCGCCTGCAGATTCTCCTCGGTGACATCGCGCGGCGCGCCGCCGAAGACGCCGGCAAGCGCCGCTTCGAGCCCGTGCACGGCAGTCTCGATCGGAACGATGTCGTAGCGGACGCCGAGCGCGCGGGCGACACCTGCCGCGTCGTCAAGCGACTCTTGCGACGTGAAGCGGTACGGCAGCATCACACAACGCACGCGGTCGGCGCCGATGGCGTCGGCCGAAAGCGCGGCGACCAGGGCGGAATCAATGCCGCCGGAAAGGCCGAGAACCACGCCCTTGAAGCCGTTCTTCTCGACATAGTCGCGCAGCCCAACCATGCAGGCGGTGTAGTCGGCCTGGTCCGGCTCCTCGGGCGCGGCAATCGGCCCTGGCGTGCAGCACCAAACGCCCTGCGCGCGGCGCCATTGCGTCGTAACAACCGCTTCACGGAAGGCCGGCAGCTGAAATGCAACCGAGCGATCGGCGTTCAGCGCGAAGGTCAGGCCGTCGAAGACGAGTTCGTCTTGGCCGCCGACCATATTGAGATAGATGAGCGGCAGGCCGGCTTCCACTACCCGATTGACCGCGATATTCAGCCGCTGGTCGAATTTGCTGCGCCAATAGGGCGAGCCATTCGGCACCAACAGGATCTCGCCGCCGGTTTCGACGACGCACTCAACCACGTCGGGTCCCCAGATATCCTCGCAGATCGGAATGCCGACGCGAACGCCCTTGATCGTGATCGGCCCTGGCGGCGGCCCGGCGGCGAACACGCGCTTCTCGTCGAACACACCATAGTTCGGTAAATCCACCTTGAAACGGATCGCTT
>JASHXX010000023.1 GCA_030043335.1 Xanthobacteraceae bacterium | reverse complement strand
GCCGCATCGTCTTCATCGGCCGCAATCTGCCGCAGGAGAAGATCGCCGAGGGGTTCGAGAGCTGCATGGCGTAGTCGGTGCAAAGACACACGCTCCCCACCTCCCCTGTAGGGGGAGGTCGTCGCGCGAAGCGCGGCGGGTGGGGTGACAGCGCCGAGGTTCGTCCGGTATAGCGGCAACGCGGCGCACCCCACCCCGGCGGCCGACGGCCGCCGACCCTCCCCCTCCAGGGGAGGGTGAAGACAGCGAGCCGCATCCGCCTTCATGACCGACACCCGCAGCGGCATCGTTTCCGTCGTCGAACGCACGCGGCAGGTCGCGGCGGGCGGCCCGGTCGTCGCCGCGCATTTTCTCGGCCGCACCGCCGTCTTCGTTCTTGGCGAGGAGGCGTTGCTGTTCGCCGAACCGGACGGCGAAGTGCGGCGGATGATGGTGCATGGCGGTGCGATCCTCGCGACGGCGTCCGACGGCGAGCGCGTCGTCTCCGGCGGCGACGACGGCAAGGTGGTCACGACCGACGCCGGCTCGAGTCGCGTTGTCGCCGCCGATCCGAAGCAACGCTGGATCGACCACATCGCGCTCGGGCCCGATGGCGCCCTCGCCTGGTCGGCCGGCAAGTCCGCGTTGGTGCAGAGCAAGCAGCGGCGCGAGTTCGAAGCGCCCTCAACCGTCGGCGGCCTGGTTTTTTTGCCGAAAGGCTTTCGGCTCGCCGTCGCGCATTACAACGGCGCGTCGCTGTGGTTTCCGAACGCGCCGCAGGCGGCGCCGGAAAAGCTCGAATGGAAGGGCTCGCATCTCGGCATCACGGTGAGCCCCGACGGCCGCTTCCTCGTCACCACCATGCAGGAGCCGATGCTGCACGGCTGGCGGCTCGCCGACCGTAAGCACATGCGCATGTCGGGTTACGCCGCGCGCGTCACTTCGCTCGGCTGGACCGCAGGCGGCGACTGGCTCGCGACGTCGGGCGCGCCGCAGCTCATCCTCTGGCCGTTCCCGGGCAAAGACGGCCCGATGGGCAAAGAGCCGCGCGTCCTCGCGCCGGCCGAGCACCGCATCGAAGTCGTTGCCTGCCATCCCAGGCGGGAGATCGTCGCCGCCGGCTATGGCGATGGCCTGGTGCTGCTGATCCGCGTTAGCGACGGCGCCGAGATCCTGGCCAAGAAGCCGGGCGATGCGCCGATCAGCGCGCTCGCCTGGAGCGCCGACGGCATGCTGTTCGCGTGGGCGACGGAGAGCGGCGAGGCCGGGATCGTTGACCTCGCCTAGAGCGAGTTGTCATGGCGAGCGCAGCGAAGCAATCCAGAACCTGAAAATAACTGGATTGCTTAGTCGCTTCGCTCCTCGCAATGACCGAGCAAGCGCTCAGATCACATATTGCCGCAGCGGCGGATAGCCGTTGAAGCCGACCGAGGAATAGGTCGCCGTATAGGCGCCGGCGGCCTCGATCAAAACCTTGTCGCCGATCGCGAGCGAGACCGGCAGCGGGTACGGCGTCTTCTCGTAGAGCACGTCGACGGAGTCGCAGGTCGGCCCGGCGATGATGCAGGGCGCGGTTTCGTCGCGGTCCTTGGCGGTGCGGATCGGATAGCGGATCGACTCGTCGATGGTCTCGGCCAGGCCGTGAAACTTGCCGATGTCGAGATAGACCCAGCGCACCTCGTCCTCGGGCGAGCGTTTGGCGATCAGCACCACCTCGGCCTCGATCATGCCGGCATTGCCGACGAGGCCGCGGCCCGGCTCGACGATCGTCTCCGGCACGGCGTTGCCGAAATGCTTGCGCAGCGAGCGGAAGATCGCCTTGCCGTAGGATTCGAGCTTCGGGGTCTTGCGCACGTAGCGGGCCGGGAAGCCGCCGCCGAGATTGACGGTGGTCAAGGCGATGCCGCGCTCGGCGCAGGCGCGAAACACCGCCGCAGTCGAGGCGAGCGCCCGGTCCCAGGCCTCGATGTTGTGCTGCTGCGAGCCGACATGGAAGGAGACGCCGTGCGGGATCAATCCCTGCTTATGGGCGAACTCGAGAATGTCGGCGGCATAGACCGGCTCGCAGCCGAACTTGCGCGACAGCGGCCATTCGGCGCCGGAGCCGTCGCAATGGATGCGGCAGATCACCCGGCTTCCCCGCGCGGCGCGCGCCACCTTCTCGACCTCGGCCTCGCAATCGACCGCAAACAGGGTGACGCCGAGCTTGAACGCGGTCGCGATCTCGCGCTCCTTCTTGATGGTGTTGCCGTAGGAGATGCGCTCGGGCGGGGCTCCCGCCGCCAGCACCGCCTCGGTCTCGGCGAGCGAGGCGACATCGAAACAGCAGCCGAGCCCGACCAGGAGCTTGAGGATTTCCGGCGCCGGATTGGCCTTGACGGCGTAGAACACCTTGGTGTCCGGCAGCGCCCTGGCGAAGTTCTGGTAGTTCTCACGGACCACGTCGAGGTCGAGCACCAGGCAGGGTCCGTCATTGGTGCGTTGCTTGAGGAATTCGCGGATGCGTGCGGTCATCGCCACCCACTCCCTAATCCGACAGGCGGCGTAGCCGCCGAGGTGAACCTCCTGCGACGGGCGCGGTCTCCGCACCATGCGGAGCCGCTTGCGTCGCCGTGATTGCTGCCTTGGTCCGGATTAGGGAGATCCCGTTCCGCACTGCTGGCAAAGAAGGACAAGCCCTTTCGGTGTCCCCGGCATTGGAGCCGGCAAGTAGACCCAAAAAAGCCCTTCCGTCGTTGCTTTAAGCCGCGTCGCCAGTGGAGAGCTGGCTATGCCGGTTTCGCCTCCGGCTGCCGGTCGCGGGAGCAAGGAAGTAGTGTTCTCTTCCTTAGGCGGCTGTCCGGCCTCTTGTCCGGATGCCCACCGACCGACACACGGCCACAGGCACGTGCGAAATTGGGCAATTTCCGCAATAAGCCATTCGACTACGCGGCGCAAGCGTTTTGGTCTTAACAAAGTGTTGCCGAGCCGCGCGGCGGCGGGCGGCGGCGCTCAGTCGGCGGCCGTGAA
>JASHXX010000008.1 GCA_030043335.1 Xanthobacteraceae bacterium | reverse complement strand
CTGGAAATGAAGGCGCGCATCGAGCGCGCCATCGAACAGCGTACCACCATGCTTGCCGGCGTGTCGCACGATCTGCGCACCGTGCTCACTCGATTCAAGCTCGAGCTCGCACTTCTCGACCCGACGCCCGAAACCGAGGCGATCAAGAAGGACGTCGACGAGATGGCCGGCATGCTCGAGGCCTATCTCGCCTTCGCACGCGGCGATTCGGCCGAGCCTTCGGCGCCGACCGACATGGCGGTGCTGCTCGAGGAGCTCAAGCTCGATACCGAGCGACACGGTCATCGCGCGAGCGTCGCCTACCATGGCGAGCCGGAAGTCACGGTGCGGCCGGCGGCGTTCAAGCGCTGCCTCGCCAATCTCGTTTCCAACGCCGCGCGCTTTGCCTCGACCATCGCCATCACCGGCCATCGCGATCACCGCTGGCTCACGGTAACCGTCGACGATGATGGGTCGGGCATTCCGTTGCAGCTGCGCGAGGACGTGTTCAAGCCATTCCTGCGGCTCGACGACGCCCGCAACCAGGATCAGGGCGGCACTGGCCTCGGCCTTGCCATCGCCCGCGACATCGCCCGCTCGCATGGCGGCGACATCACGCTCGGCGATTCGCCGCTCGGCGGATTGCGCGCGACCGTCAGAGTGCCGGTCTGATCGATCCCGCCCGCCGCCGGGGGGCGGCGCGCTTTTGCGCTATTCCTTGCGCCGCAGCTCGCTTGCCGCGCGGTCGATCGCCTCGATGATGCGCCCCTTCGCGTCGCGGTCCTCTCGCAACACGTCGCGCACAGCCTCGCTCAAATCCTGGAACGCGCCCCGGATCGAGCGCGGCAGCGAGTCATCGTCGTCGCCAAGCCGGCGGCGGAGGCGGGCGATCCTCTCGCCGACGGCGTCGAGCCGCTTGAGCACGGCGTCGGCGAGTTCGCGATGCGCGGCGAGATAGGCGCGGCCTTCCTCGGTGATGGCGTAGAGCTTCTTCGCCCCCTCGCTCGACACCGTGACGTAGCCGGCTTCTTCGAGATAGGTCAGCGTCGGATAGACGATGCCGGGGCTCGGGCTATACCAGTCGGCGGTTCTCTCCTCGACCAGCTTGATGATCTCGTAGCCGTGGCGCGGCTCTTCGGCGATGAGCGCGAGCGCGATGAGACGCAGGTCGCCCTGCGCCAGCATGCGGCCGGCGCGCAGGTCTTCCGGGCCCATCCCGCCGCCCATGCCGTGTCGCCCGAAACCGTAGCCGCCGAAGCGGCGGCGCCGAGCCATGGCCCACCGGCCGCCGTAAGGCTCACAATGTCCGTGCATATTCTTCTCCTGTTACGATATATCTTTAGATAGATCAGGTGGCGACATAGCGCAAGATATATCTTGGGGTCAGGTTGCGCGGCCGGGAAGGGCGCCCCATCATGTCGAGAGCGGCGTGCTTCGGCGCCCGCGGCGGCCCGCTCAGGCAAGCTGCCGCACGGCCAAAACGGATTCCGCGATGTTTGCGACTTTCTTCCACGAGCTGAAGCAGGCTGGGCTTCCGGTGACGCTGCGCGAATACCTCACGCTGATGGAGGCCATGGAGAAGGACTTGGCCGACCGGCGGGTGGAGGACTTCTATTATCTTTCGCGCTCGGCGCTGGTGAAGGACGAGCGCAATCTCGACAAGTTCGACCGGGTGTTCGGCCACGTGTTCAAGGGCCTCGACCTCGTCAGCGAAGCCCTGACCGCGGAGATCCCGATCGAGTGGCTCAAGAAGCTGACGGAAAAACACCTGACCGAGGAGGAGAAGAAGCTGATCGAGACGATGGGCGGCCTCGAAAAGTTGCTCGAAACCTTGCGCCAGCGGCTCGCCGAGCAGAAGGGCCGCCACCAGGGCGGCAAGAAATGGATCGGCACCGCCGGCACCTCGCCGTTCGGCGCCTATGGCTACAATCCCGAAGGCGTGCGGATCGGCCAGGACGGCAATCGCAACTTCCGTGCGGTAAAGGTCTGGGACAAGCGCGAGTTCAAGGATCTCGCCGACGACGTCGAGCTCGGTACCCGCAATATCAAGCTCGCGCTACGGCGGCTGCGCAAATTCGCCCGCACCGGCGCGCCCGACGAACTCGACCTCGACGGCACCATCAAGGGCACCGCGCAAAAGGGCTATCTCGACATCCTGATGCGCCCCGAGCGCCACAACACCATCAAGGTGCTGTTGTTCTTCGACATCGGCGGCTCGATGGACTGGCACATCAAGGCGACCGAGGAACTGTTCTCGGCGGCGAGGAGCGAGTTCAAGCACATGGTGCATCTCTACTTCCACAATTGCCTCTACGAGAAAGTGTGGAAGAAGAACGCCCGGCGCTGGAGCGAGACGACGCCGACCTGGGAGGTGCTGCACACCTATCCGCACGACTACAAGATAGTCTTCGTCGGCGACGCCTCGATGTCGCCCTACGAGATCGCCGCGCCCGGCGGCTCGGTCGAGCATTTCAACGAGGAGCCGGGACAGGCGTGGATCGAGCGCGTCACCGCGACCTATCCGTCCTGCGTCTGGCTCAACCCGGTGCCGGAACGCGAATGGGAGATGACCGCCTCGATCAAGATGATGCGCCAGCTCATGGGCGGCCGGATGTACCCGCTGACGCTCGAGGGGCTCGATCATGCCATGCGGGAGTTGGGGCGGTGATTTCGCTTGGAGAAGAGTACCCGTAATCGCGCGGATGCAGCGGGTGACCCGTCGTACAAACGTATCTTCCGCATCGCGGAATCGGCCCTATATTGGGGCCCATCGTTAACAACCGAAAGGAGGTGATCCAGTGTCTCGTTGTCTATCGCCGCGGTCGCCGGCATTCATGAACTGGATCCTCGCCTCTGCCGAGGCTCCTGCCAGGTGACTTAAATCCGTCACCGGCTCATGCGCGCGGGCAGGATATCGCTTCGCGCAACCGGGCCGCGGCCTGACAATGGAAGGGCTGTCCGCAAGGGCGGCCCTTCTTTGCGTTTGACGCGGCTGATCGAAATCTGTCACGCGCTCGTCGTCGAGAATGGAGGATCCCGCCGTGCCGGCCGAAAAATTCGATTTTCGCAACGCTCAGGGCGAACAGCTCGCCGCGCTGCTTGACCGGCCGGACGGTCCGGTGCGCGCCGTGGCGCTGTTTGCCCATTGCTTCACCTGCGGCAAGCACAACCGCGCGGCGCGGCGGATCGCCGAGGGCCTCAAGCTGCACGGAATCGCCGTGCTGCGGTTCGACTTCACCGGGCTCGGCGCCAGCGAAGGCGAGTTCGCCAACACCACCTTTTCGTCCAATGTCGACGATCTCGTCGCCGCCGCCGCTCATCTGCGGCAGACGCTTGCCGCGCCGGCGATCCTGATCGGTCACAGCCTCGGCGGCGCTGCGGTGATTGCCGCGGCGCACCGCATCGCCGAGGCGCGCGCGGTGGTGACGATCGCTGCGCCGTTCGATCCCGCCCAT
>JASHXX010000216.1 GCA_030043335.1 Xanthobacteraceae bacterium | reverse complement strand
GAGGAAATGGCGATGAAGGAAGGCGCCCGCCATGCGGCGTGAGGGCTCGGCGTTTCAAGGCGTCGGCGTGGTCGTGCTCAAGGAGCTGTCGGACCATCTCACCAGCGTGCGCATGCGCGTACTCGAATGGCTGGTGGTGCTGGTGGCGCTGGCGGCGCTCTGGGGCGCGGTACAGCAGATCAAGGAGACCACCGCCGAGGATCCGTTCCTGTTCCTGCGCCTGTTTACGACCTCGCGCGAGCCGTTGCCCTCGTTTGTCTCCTTCATCTCGTTTCTCGTGCCGCTGATGGCGATCGGTCTTGGCTTCGATGCCGTCAATGGCGAATATAACCGACGCACGCTGTCAAGAATTCTGGCGCAGCCGATCTATCGCGATGCCCTGTTGTTCGGAAAATTCATCGCCGGATTGCTGACGCTGGCAATCAGCCTGATCGCCCTGTGGCTGCTGGTGATCGGTCTCGGCCTCCTCCTCATCGGCATACCGCCGGGCGCCGAAGAGATCGGGCGCAGCTTTCTCTTCCTCGTGGTGACGATCATCTACGCCGGGGTTTGGCTGGCGCTGGCGCTGCTGTTTTCGGTGCTGTTCCGCTCGGCGGCGACCGCCGCGCTCGTCACCCTCGGCCTCTGGCTGTTCATCACCTTCATTTGGCCGGTGCTGGCCGGGGCGGTGGCGCAAGTGATCGCGCCGATCGACCCGCGCTATACCTCGCTTGGTCTGCCGACCCCGGCGACGGCTCAGGCGGAACAGATCCTGGCGCGGCTGTCGCCGTCTACGCTTTTCGCCGAGGTCGTGGTGGCGCTTCTTGATCCGACCACGCGTTCGCTCGGTCCGATCTATTTGAGCCAGCTCCAAGGCGCCGTCCTCGGCGCGCCGCTGCCGCTGACCGAGAGCATGTTGATCGCGTGGCCGCAGACCGTCGGCATGATCGCGAGCGCAATCCTGCTGTTCGTCATCGGCTATGTGATCTTCCAGCGCCAGGAAGTGCGCGCGTGAAAAAGGGCAGGGCGGCATTGCAGCCGCCCGCCTTAGCCACTTCGAGACCTGGTTGCCCGCTATCAGATCGGAACGACAGCGACGATCGTCATGTCGCGCGGATCGACGATTACGAGCTCGTCCTCATAGATAAAATAGCGCAAATCGCGCCAGCCGGGCTCGATCTGGACCAGCATTTCGGGCACCGGAACAATCTGGACGCGGCCGCGCGGAATCACCGTTCCGACGTTCACGCCAAAGTCCACGCTACCGACTCTGGGGGTGCCGCGCGCATTGATGACGGTGTCGCGGATCCGCGTGCGCTGCTCGTCGTTGAGCGTCACGGCGCCGGCGTTACCCTCCGGGCCGCCTGCCGGCCTTGTTCGGCGGTCGTCGGCGCGCCGGGCTTGCTCCGCTCGCCCTGACCCCGTTCGCCCTGAGCGGCGCGGTCTTCGTCCATCCGTCCCTTGTCGGTTTTGCTCTCGCCGAACTTTTCCTTGTCCGCCTTCTCGCCGCGCTTCATCTCCTGGGCGTGGCGGTTCGATTCCGTCGCATTCGGACTGCCCTTTTCGGCAGTGGGCTGCTCCATGCGGTCGGTGCCCTTCTTCGCTTCGCCCTTGGGCGTAGTTTCGGTTTGGCCCATCTTGCCCTTTTGGGCGTTTTATTCCTGGGCGCCTTTGCTCTCGCGGCTCGGGCTTTGCGTTTCGCCCATTTTGCCGGCGCCGCCCTTCTCCATCTTGGTCGACGGAGTGGAGGCCTTCGGTGCGGAGGCATTGGGCTGCATGGCGCCGGTTTGGCCCTTGCCAGAATCCTGCGCCGCAGCAAATCCGGTTCCCGCGACCAGCGCGAGGGCGGCGATGCCGGCCAGGAGGCTCGTTCGTTGATTCCTCATTCAGTGTCTCCTCTCGGGCGCATTCCCGTGCACATGCGGCTCCTTGGGCGAACGTCGTTTGCGCGGGAAAGTTTCGGTTCCATGTGATATTTTGCCCGACGCTGCCAACGATTTGAGGTGACCGGGGGCTGTGACGGCAATCGCATCGACGGTCGATACGGCATCGCGGGAATTCCAAGCCAATCAGGCCGCGATGGGCGCCCTGATCGCGGAGCTTCAGGACCATCGGGCCAAAGCTGCCGAAGGCGGGCCGCCGCACGCGCGCGAGCGCCACCTCGCCCGCGGCAAATTGCTGCCGCGCGAGCGGGTGCTGACGCTCATCGACCCGGGAACGCCATTCCTCGAATTATCGCCGCTTGCCGCCAACGGGATGTATGAGGAGCCGATACACGGCGCCGGCATCATCACCGGCGTCGGCCGCATCGCCGGACGCGAATGTGTGATCGTGTGCAACGATTCCACCATCAAAGGCGGCACCTATTACCCGATGACGGTGAAGAAGCATGTTCGCGCCCAGGAGATCGCCCGCGAGAACCGGCTCCCCTGCATCTATCTCGTCGATTCCGGCGGCGCCAATCTGCCGCACTGGACCGAGGTCTTTCCCGATCGCGAGCATTTCGGCCGCATCTTCTACAATCAGGCGACGCTGTCGGCGCAAGGCATCGCCCAGATCGCAGTGGTCATGGGCTCGTGCACGGCGGGCGGCGCCTATGTGCCGGCGATGTCGGATGAGACCATTATCGTCCGCAACCAGGGGACCATCTTTCTCGGCGGCCCGCCGCTGGTGAAGGCGGCGACCGGCGAGGTCGTGTCCGCGGAGGAACTGGGCGGCGCCGACGTGCACGCCAGAAAGTCCGGAGTCGCCGACTATTACGCCGAGAATGATCGCCACGCGCTCGCCCTCTGCCGGCGCATCGTCGCCGGCCTGAATACGGTCAAGTCGATCGACATTGCGCTGGCCAAGCCGGCGGAGC
>JASHXX010000215.1 GCA_030043335.1 Xanthobacteraceae bacterium | reverse complement strand
CGGGCTACCCGCACGGCCTCTGCGCCAGCGAAATTTCCGACCTGGTACGAATGATCACCGTTGCCGATGTGTTCGGCGCTCTGATCGAGCGCAGATCGTACAAGCCGCCCCTGTCCGCACTGGCCGCGTACAGCATCCTTCTCGACCTGGGTCCCAAGCTTGACAGGGATCTGGTCCGGGCATTTCGGCTGGTCGCCGATCTCGGACTTCATCACTAGCCTGATCGGAACCCTCAGGCAGCAGGCGCCACAACTCCCAGCGCCGCAGCAAGCGCTAGCGCCATTTCTTCTTCCAGGCCGGCGAGGCGCTCAAGCGCATCGGCGGCCTCGTTGGCACGTGCGCCGGTGAGCGCCGCCTGCGCGCGGCCAAATTCGGCGGCTTCGGCCAGGCGCAGCTCGGCGACTTGCGCGAACCGAACGTCGGCGAACGGCGCCGCACGAATGAACAGCGCGCTGTCGTGGCAGCGCTGGCCGGACACGCGGAACGACCAATGTGTGTAGGATTGCCGCCAGCGCGGCGCGATACGCTCCGCGCGGATGTCTTGCGCCAGCGCGCGCAATGCCGGCGGCCCGAACAGGATGGCGACGCCGTTGCGCGGCGGCGGTGCGGCGCGGCGCAGATTGTCGAGGCTCAGCTCCAGAGCGCGGCGGCGTATCGCCTCGTCGCGCGGCCGCCGCTCGCGAGCGCCAATCACCCAGGCCATCCGCGCTTTGCCGGTGTAGATATTGTCGGCACGCCAAGCGGCGAGGAAGTCGCCAAGGCGCAGCGGCGCTGCAACAAAGCCGTTCGGATCGTGCACAACGACTTCATCGTCCGCCACGTCGAGCACGACAACCGCATGGTCGGCGCCGCGCACGTGCACGTGGTTCGGATCATAAGCGAGGAAGCCCGCGTCCAGCATGCCGGCGACGACCGGTCCGCGCGCCGCGCGCTTGGCGAGCCACGCGAGCGCAGCCTCCTCCGGCGCGTCAGCATAAAGTTCATAGGCGTAACCGAGAAGCTCGAGCATGCGCTCGCCGGCGATGTGGTAGGGAATGCCGTTGACCGCGAGCCCGCCATCGGCGCCACGGACATAGGTAAAGCCAAAGGGCTCGCTGCTGACGCATTCGAGGAAAGGAAGGTCATAGCGGTCGCCACGGGCGTCGAGGATCATCTTGAAGCAGCGCACCAGGCAATAACTGATGCGGCCGACGAAGGGGACGTCGCGGTTCAGCATAGTCGTTGTTAGCCTCAAGCGTCGGCCCTTCGCTTGATCGTTGTTGCTCCAAGGCCGACTATTTTTCCAGCCGACCGACGATTTCGACATGCGCGGCGTAGCGGAACTGGTCGACCGGCGTGACTTCGAGGAGCCGATAGCCGCCGCCGACAAGCTCGGCAGCGTCGCGGGCGAACGTGCTCGGATTGCATGACACCGCGACGATGCGCGCAACGCCGCTGGCGGCGAGTTCCCGCGCCTGCATTAGCGCCCCCTGGCGCGGCGGGTCGAACACGACGGCGTCGAAGCGCTTGAGCTCCGCCACCGTGAGCGGGCGCCGAAACAGATCGCGCGACTCGATGTCGACCGGCTTGAGGCCGACGGTCGCCGCAGCGGCGCGCTTGAGCGCGGCGAGCGCGGTTTCATCATCATCGACGGCAACGACGCGGGCGCGCTCGGCGAGCCGCAGCGTCAACGGGCCGATGCCGGCGAACAGGTCGGCGATGCTTCTAGCGCCAGCGCAGGCGGAAAGCACCAGCCGCGCCAGCACGGCTTCGCCTTCGGCGGTCGCCTGCAGGAAGGCGGCCGGGGGCAGCGGCACCGTGGCTTTGCCGATGCGCAAGGTCGGCGCCCGCCGCTGCGCGACAAGTTCGCCGTGGCGGGTGACGCGGGCGAGATCGTGCCGTTCGGCGACACGCGCCAGCGCGGTCATGAGCGCGGCGGTCAGCGCGCCCGAACCGCGCACGTCGACATCGAGACCGGCATCGCTGGCGGTCACCTGGATGTCGAGCGGCTTGTTCGCGGGATCGAGTGCCTCCGCGATCGCCCAGGCCGCCTTGACTGCGCCGTCGAGGCTCGTAGCCAGCACCGGACAGCGGTCGATGGCGACGAGGTGGTGAGCGCGTGCGGCCGAGAAGCCGACTTCGAGCACGCCATGAGTGCCGCGCCGGGCGTGGAACACGGCCCGGCGGCGGCCCTCGCCATTTGCATCGAGGAGATCGCCAACCGGGGCGTCGAGACCGGCCTGCCGCAGCGCGGTGACGACAAGCTCGCGCTTCCAGGCGCGATAGGCGTCGGCGTCCCACTGCTGCACGGCACAGCCGCCGCACACGCCGAAATGCGGGCAGACCGGCGCGACGCGCGCGGCGCTCGACTGCTCGACGTTCAGCAAATGGCGCCGGTCGGGGTGGCCGGCCACGTTCTCGACCTCAACAACTTCCCCCGGCAGCGTCCCCGGCACGTAGATCGGCCCATCCGGTCCGTCAGCGATGCCATCGCCGCGATGGCCCATCCGGACAATCGCGAGCCGCTCAACCACGCTCCGCCTCGACGAAGAACTCGCGGTTACCGTCGGCGCCGAGGAGCGGCGAGGGGATCACGCCGCCGATGCGCCACCCCTGCGCGGTGAAAAATACGCCGACGGCGTCGCAGACGACGGCGTGGACCGCCGGATCCCGGACCACGCCCTTCTTGACGTTGCGGCGCTGCGTCTCGAATTGCGGCTTGATCAGCGCTAGCAGCGTGGCGCGCGGCAGCAGCAGCGTCCCGATCGCCGACAGCACCAGTTTGAGCGAAATGAAGCTCACATCCACGGTCGCAAAATCCGGCGGCTCGGCAAGGCGCGACGGATCGAGCGCGCGGATGTCGGTCGCTTCAAGCGACACGATCTCCGGCCGCCCGCGCAGCGACGGGTGCAACTGGTCGCGGCCGACATCGACGGCGTAGACGCGGCGCGCGCCGCGCTCGAGCAGCACCTGCGTAAAGCCGCCGGTCGAGGCACCGACATCGAGGCAGACGCGGCCGGCGATGTCGCAACGGAAGTGATCGAGTGCGGCCGCGAGCTTGACGCCGCCGCGGGACACATAGGGATGCGCGGGTTCGGCCTTGATCGCCGCGGCGGCCGAAATCTCCTCGGCCGCCTTGCGCACCGGCATGCCGTCGGCGCTGACGCGGCCGGCAGCGATCGCGGCCTGCGCCCGCGCGCGGCTTTCGAACAAGCCGCGCTCGACCAGGAGGCGATCGGCGCGTCGGCGCGTGGTCATGGTTTCACGGTCATCCCCCAGGCGGCCGCCGACGGGGTCTGGCTTGAAACGGCCGGGCCGGACGAGGCTCGCACCTCAGGGTGGCGGACGTTTGGTCGGCGCCGGGTTATTGTCTGATAAACTTTACGACGTCGCCGCGCAGATTCTGGCCGAGCGCCTCGAACGCCTTGGCGACGATGCCTTTGCTGTCGAGGCCGGCCTTGGCGTACATCGCGTTCGGCGAGTCCTGGTCGATGAAGATGTCCGGGAGCACCATCGAGCGGATCTTGAGGCCGCGGTCGAGCGCGCCGTGTTCGGCGAGCGTCTGCATCACGAAGGCGGCGAAGCCGCCGATCGAGCCTTCCTCGATGGTCAGCAGCACCTCGTGCTCGCGCGCGAGACGGAGCAGCAGATCGACATCGAGCGGCTTGGCAAAGCGTGCGTCGGCGACGGTGGTTGGCAGGCCATGTGCGCCAAGCTCGTCGGCGGCCTTGAGGCATTCGCCCAGACGGGCGCCGTAGGAAAACAGCGCGACCTTTGTGCCCTCGCGCAGGATGCGGCCTTTGCCGATCTCGAGCGGCTGGCCTTCCTGCGGCAACGGCACGCCGCGACCCTCGCCGCGCGGATAGCGCAACGCCGACGGCCGATCGTCGATTGCGACCGCGGTCGACACCATGTGCACCAATTCAGCTTCGTCCGCCGCCGCCATCAGCACGAAGCCGGGGAGGCAGCCGAGATAGGCGATGTCGAAGGCGCCGGCATGGGTCGGCCCGTCGGCGCCGACGAGGCCGGCGCGATCCATGGCAAAGCGTACCGGCAGCCGCTGGATGGCGATGTCGTGCACTACCTGGTCGTAGGCGCGTTGCAGGAAGGTCGAGTAGATGGTGGCGAACGGCTTGAAGCCCTCGGTCGCGAGCCCGGCCGCGAAAGTCACGCCGTGCTGTTCGGCAATGCCGACGTCGAAGGTGCGCTCCGGGAATTCCTTCTGGAACAGGTCGACGCCGGTGCCCGACGGCATCGCCGCGGTGATGGCGATGATCTTCGGGTCCTTGCGCGCTTCCTTGATCAGGCTCTCGCCATAGACTTTCTGATAGGCGGGCGCGGCGGCCTTGGCCTTGACCTGCGCACCGGTCGCGACGTCGAACTTGACCACGCCGTGATATTTGTCGGCGGAGTT
>JASHXX010000214.1 GCA_030043335.1 Xanthobacteraceae bacterium | reverse complement strand
CCGAGCTTGTCGCCCGCATCGGGCTCGACACCGGACCTGCGGTGGTGGATGCGACCGGCGAGATTTACGGCGACGTCGCCAATGTCGCGGCGCGGGTACAGGCGCTGGCCGAGCCCGGCGCGGTGCTGATCACTGCGCGTGTGCAGCGCCAAGTGGCCGGGCTATTCGTTGCCGAGGAGCGCGGCACCCACACGCTTAAGGGCGTGCCGGAGCCGACGGCGCTCTATCGGCTCATTCGGGCGAGCGGTGGCGGTCGGCGAGCCGGACAGCGCCATCTCACCCCGCTCGTGGGTCGCGACGAGGAGATCGCCATGCTGCTGCGTCGCTGGGAGCGAGCGCGGCAAGACGACGGTCAACTGGTGCTGATCGTCGGCGAGCCAGGCTTGGGCAAATCGCGCCTGATCGAGGAGTTCCATTCCCGGCTGGCCGACGCCCCGCACACCTGGGTGGAGTGGAGCTGCTCGCAGCTTTTGCAGAACACGCCGCTGCATCCGATTGCCGAGTGGGGCCGCCAGCGTTTCGGCGGCGTCGATGTGCCCGCGGAGCGCCGTCTCGCCGAGCTCGAAAGCTCACTCACGCAGGTCAAGCTCGACCCAGCGGAGATGGTGCCACTGTTGGCGCCGCTGCTCGACATGCCGCTGCCCAAGGAGCGCATGCCCGCCTTGGCGCCGGAGGAGTTGCGGCGCCGGCAACTGGCGGCGCTGACCAACTGGGTGATGGCGGGCGCCAAGGTTCAGCCGGTGGTGCTGGCGTTCGAGGATCTGCACTGGGCCGATCCGACCACGCTCGATGTCCTACGCGGCATCGCCGAGCGCGGCGCGCTGGCGCCGCTCTTGATCGTGGCGACGACGCGGCCTGAGTTCCGGCCGCCCTGGAGCATGCGCTCGCATCACGGCACCATCTCGCTCGCCCCGCTTGACCGCGCCCAGGTGCGCGACATGGTGGCGGAACTTTCCGCCCGCCACGCATTGCCGAAGGATGTGGTGGAGGACGTCGTCGCGCGCACGGGCGGAGTGCCGCTGTTCGTCGAGGAAGTCACCAGGCTCCTACTCGAGCACGGCGGACAGGGCGGCATCCAGGCGATCCCACCGACGCTGCAGCAGTCCTTGATGGCACGGCTCGACCGGCTGGGACCGGCGCGCGAGGTGGCGCAGATCGGGTCTGTCATCGGCCGCGGCTTCTCTTACGCGCTGCTGCGCGGTGTTGCCGGCCTGGACGACGCGCCGCTACAGGCCGCGTTGGAAAAGCTTGCGGAGGCCGACATCCTTTTGGTCCAGGGCGTGCCGCCGGAAAGCGATTACCGCTTCAAGCATGCGCTGATCCAAGACGCCGCCTACGACAACCTGCTTAAGAGCCGGCGGCAGGTGCTGCACCGCCGGGTCGCGGAAATCCTGCGCGACCGCTTTGCCGATACCGCGGCGGCCGAGCCGGCGTTGCTGGCACATCACTTCGCGCAGGCAGGGCTGACCGAAGCTGCTATCAAATGGTGGGGCACAGCGGGACAGCGCTCGCTGGCGCGATCCGCGCTTGTTGAGGGCGCGGAGCAGCTCAAACGGGCCCTCGCCCAAATCGCGACCTTGCCGGCAACGCCGGCTTTGCGTGGCGAGGAGATCAAGCTTGAAGTCGCTTTCGGAAACGCTCTCGCGCTCACTGGCGACTTTGTGAATGGCAAGGAACACTACGACCGGGCGCTCGCGATTTACGATCCAGCCGAACACCGTTCCATTGCGACACGTTCTGGCCGAGATGTCGGGGTGACCCTCTTATCGTTTCGTTCGGCGTGCCTGTGGTGCCTTGGTTATCCCGCGGCTTCGCGCAATGACGCCGAGCGTGCAATCAAGAACGCGCGCGAAACCGGCCAAGCTACCACGCTGATGTATGCGCTGTACTTCGCAGGTGATTGCTACTTGTGTTGTGGAAATTACGCCGCTGCAAATACGCAGCTCGACGAGCTTATCACTTTGGCCGACGAAAGAGGGGCGCAGTACTGGAAAGCACATGCGACCGCAGTGCGGGGTCGGGTTTTCGCAGAAACCGGAAGAGCCGCGGATGCGGTTCGAGCGATTACCTCGGGGATCACCTCACTTCGGTCAACGGGAGCAGCTCTTTACGAACCGCGGCATCTATCGTGTTTGGCAATGGCTTACGCGGAACTTGGCCAGCTCGACGATGCTTGGCGTTGCATTTACGACGCGATAGAGAAAGTAGAAAGGTCAAAGGAAAAATGGGTCGAGGCGGAGGTGCATCGTATTGCCGGGGAAATCGCACTCAAGTCGCTCGCGCCTAATCCAGAAAAAGCAGAAACGTATTTTGATCGCGCGCTTGCGGTCGCCCGTCAACAGCGAACCAAATCCTGGGAACTCCGCGCCGCCATGAGCCTCGCGCGCCTCTGGCGCTCGCAAGGCAAGCCGCAGCAAGCCCGCGAACTGCTCGCTCCGGTCTACGGGTGGTTTACCGAGGGGTTCGATACGCGCGATCTGAAGGAGGCGAAGGCGCTGCTGGAGGAGTTGGCGTCGTGAGCCAATCGGCCGACCCGTCCGCGAAGCGGGAAAGGCTGGATGGCGATGGAATGAGCAGTCATGGGTCTCAATGCCCAAATCAAAGCTGCGCTCCGGGCCGATCGCCTCGGCGTCATCAAGGCCATCAGCAAAGTCGCGAGTGATCCAAAGGCCGCGACGAGAGAACGCCTGAAAGCGATGGAGCTATTGATGTACCTCGCCACGGGTCCAAGCGACCGACCCGCCGAGGATGTGGACGTCATTGCGGCCCGCGAGGCCCGGAGTGCTTTGTCGAACGCCTCCGCATTCTTGGAGGAGATAATCAAATCGCGCAGATCGGGGCGAGTTCGCATGTGGGCGACTGGATTGGCAAGGCGCATCGACGGGATCCAGCGTACCTCCGGCAGGATTAGACCTTTGGACTGATGTGTTGGCGCTACCGGGCAAACCCGCAGACGCTGTCGAGCCTGCGTTCGTAGGGCGGCCGCGACCGTATGCGACACGCCTCGCTCCGCAGCCCATTCCGTCCATGCGCGATCCAGCGTATCCCGTACGGGTTACTCATCGCACTAGGATATCCCGCCATTGGGCTTGGTGTGCATCCCTGGACACGTTTTTTCGCCTGGATGATCATTCGCCCCAGGTGGAGCTAGAGCCATCATGGACCTTGGGGTTTGGCTGCGGAGCCTTGGCCTCGAAAAATACGAAAAGGCCTTCCGCGAGAATGAGATAGACGAAACGGTCCTGCCGAACCTGACAGCGGAAGACCTGAAGGATTTGGGCGTCAGTATCGTCGGGCACCGCCGCAAGCTCCTCGACGCTATTGCCGCTTTGCGAGGCGACACGGGCGGAAAGGCGCCCTCCGCTGAGGCGGCGCCCACGCCCACCGAGCCGAGCGTGTCTCCCGAGGACCGCGCCGAACGTCGCCAAGTCACGGTGATGTTCTCGGACCTAGTCGGCTCGACAGCACTCTCCGCACGCATGGACCCGGAGGATTTACGAGAGGTCATTGCGGCCTATCAGAAGTGCGTGGCTAAGACCGTGCTTCGGTTCGGCGGCTATGTGGCGAAGTACATGGGCGATGGCGTGCTGGTCTATTTCGGCTATCCACTGGCGCATGAGGACGATGCCGAGCGGGCGGTCCGGGCGGGGCTGGAGTTGGTCGGTGCAGTGAGCGATCTGAAGACTGACGCACCGCTACAAACCCGCGTGGGCATTGCGACCGGCCTGGTCGTCGTCGGCGACCTGATTGGTTCGGGGGCCGCTCAGGAACAAGCGGTCGTCGGGGAGACGCCGAACCTTGCGGCACGCTTACAGGGCATTGCTCGGCCGAACACGGTGGTCATCGCTGATAACACGCGAAGGCTCCTCGGCAATCTGTTTGAGTTTGAGGGCCTCGGCGCACAGGACCTCAAGGGCATCGCTGGGCCGGTACGAGCCTGGGGCGCGCTGCGGCCGAGTTCTGTAGAGAGCCGCTTCGAGGCTCTCCATGCGAGCGGCCTGACGGAGCTTGTTGGGCGCGAAGAAGAACTCGAACTTCTGCTGCGTCGCTGGTCGAAGGCGAAGACAGGCGCGGGTCAAGTGGTGCTGCTCTCCGGCGAGGCAGGGATTGGCAAGTCGCGACTGACGGCAGGGCTGATGGAACGCCTTGGTGCCGAGCCGCACACGCGGCTACGTTACTTCTGCTCCCCGCAGCACACTGACAGCGCGCTCTATCCGATTATCGGACAGATGGAGCGCGCGGCCGGATTTGCCCACAACGATACTGCGCAAGCGAAGCTCGACAAACTCGATGCAGTGCTGGCGCAAAGTTTCACGCCGCGCCAAGACGCCGCCCTTTTTGCCGAAATGCTGTCGTTGCCGAACGATGGACGTTATCCCGCGCTCGACCAGACCCCGCAGCAACGTCGGCAGAAAACGTTGGATGCACTTACTGCGCAAATGGAGGCGCTGGCGCGCTCCAATCCGGTGCTGATGATATTCGAGGATGCGCATTGGACCGACCCTACGAGCCTGGAAGTGTTCGGTCGGGCCGTAGATCGGATACGCACCCTTGGCGTGTTGCTGATCGTCACTTACCGGCTCGATTTCGACGCGCCGTGGATTGGACGACCTCACGTAACCGCACTCACGCTCAACCGGCTCGGGGAGCGCGAAATCGCTACTGTGATCGACCGCATCACCGGCAACAAGCCGCTGGCGGCGAGTATCAGGCGGGACATTATCGAGCGCACCGACGGCATCCCATTGTTCGCGGAGGAAATGACAAAGGCCGTTTTGGAGGCCGAAGGCGAAGATGATGCGCAACGCACTGCTGCCTCGGTTCCGTTTCCTGCACTAGCCGTTCCCCCGAGCCTGCACGCCTCCCTGATGGCGCGGCTTGACCGCCTTGGTCCTGCTAAGGAAGTGGCGCAGGTCGGTGCGGCCGTCGGGCGCGAGTTCTCCCATGTGCTGCTAGCGGCGGTCGTGCGCAAGCCTGAGGCGGAGCTTAGTGCGGCACTCGATCGTCTTGTGAACGCCGGACTATTATCTAGGCAGGGAAGGCCGCCATATGCGACCTACCTGTTCAAGCACGCTCTCGTGCAGGATGCGGCTTACGGCACATTGCTCCGTGAGCCTCGACGCGAGCTTCACGCCCGTATCGCCGAAGTGCTCGAAACCCAGTTCACCGAGATTGCCGACAAGCAACCCGAAGTGCTCGCGCGTCACTGCACCGAGGCGGGTCAAGTCGAGCAAGCCGTGCACCTGTATTGGAAAGCGGGACAGCGTTCACTCGAACGCTCTGCCCTAGTCGAAGCCATCGAGCAGTTCAACCGCGCCCTCGACTTGATCGCGACGTTGCCATCCACGCCGGCGCTTCGTCGCGAAGCGATCAAACTGCAGGTTGCGCTGATATCGCCGCTACTTAGCGTCAAAGGATTTGGAGCGCCTGAC
>JASHXX010000213.1 GCA_030043335.1 Xanthobacteraceae bacterium | reverse complement strand
GTGCCCTCCGTGCCGGGGCTTTTGTTTTAGGGTTTGACGGTAGGCGGCGGGCACGTCGGCGTCGGCGTCGTCCGATGATGGTGCGGATCAGAGGCGAGCTGGTCGAAGGCGCGTGCTTTTTCGGCGTGGTTCGACGTTAGACAATCGGCGAAAAACATTAGCGGACTCAACGGTACCCTCACCAACTGTTAGACAGTGCAAGCCTATGGGAAAACTTTAAATTGCCTTAAGTTTCGATTAACCACGCCTGCCTAATGGAGTAAGACGGGCGCGCGGAGGGTTGGCGAACCGATGGCTGTCCGAGCGGCGGGCTGGGCGTTCCTCGGTATGGTCTTCGCTGCGGCCGCGTCGGCGGGCGACGGTCAGCTATTTCCGCCCGCGGGCGATTCGCCGCCCGTCGCCACGGCGGCGCGGCTCGGCGGCGATGAGTCGCAGACGCGCTTCGTCCTCGATCTGAGCCGCAAGATCGATCTGCACGCCTTTACCCTTGCCGATCCCTATCGCCTCGTCCTCGACATCCCGCAGGTGACCTTTGCGTTGCCGCCGAAGACCGGCGAAAGCGGGCGCGGTCTCGTCAAGGCGTTCCGATTCGGCCTGGTGATGCCCGGCGGCTCGCGCATGGTCTTCGACCTCGCCAAACCGGCGCGCATCGACAAGGCGTTTGCGATCGACGCCTCGGTCGACGCGCCGGCGCGGGTCGTCCTCGAGCTTGTGGCCACGGACCGCGAGAGCTTTCTGCGCAAGATCGCGCTCGACAGCCGGCTTGCCCGTCCCGACCTGCCGAGCGCGAGCCGGGCGCCCGCGAGCGAGGGCGATCCGCGGCCGCTTGTCGCGCTCGATCCCGGCCACGGCGGCATCGACAACGGCACCAAGGGCTCGAACGGGGAATTGGAGAAGGACATCGTCCTCGATTTTGCCAAGCGCCTGCGCGAGCGGATCGAAAAGTCCGGCAAATACCGGGTGATCATGACGCGCGGCGACGACACCTTCGTGCCGCTCGCCGACCGCGTGCACATCGCGCGCTCGGCAGGCGCCGCGCTGTTCGTCTCGATCCACGCCGACGCCCTGCCGCATGGTGAGGGCGACGCGCAGGGCGCGAGCATCTACACGCTGTCCGAGACCGCCTCCGATTCCGAGGCGGCGCGGCTCGCCGAAAAGGAGAACCGGGCCGACGTCATCGCCGGCGTCGATCTCAAGACCGAGCCGGACGACGTCGCCGGCATCCTGATCGATCTCGCCGAGCGCGAGACCAAGAGCTTTTCGCTGCAGTTCGCCCACAAACTCCTCGGCGAAATGAAAGCCGCGACACGATTGCACAAGAAGCCGTTGAAGTCGGCCGGGTTCCGGGTGTTGCGCGCGCCCGACGTGCCCTCAGTGCTGATCGAGCTTGGCTACGTCTCCAATCACCAGGATCTCCAATCGCTACTGTCCGATCACTGGCGCGACCACACCGCGGATTCGATCGCGCAGGCGGTCGACGTCTACTTCGCAACCCACATTGCCGGCGCCCATACCGGAACGAATTAGCCGGCGCGGGCGAGCCCCGCGCTGGTCCGGGTAGCCTCAGTTTAAACAAGAAATCGAGCCACGGAAAACGATGGGCGACGAAATCTGTGGCGGTCCCGGGCTAAGCCTGCCACATTTAGCGGTCGCCTTGCCGCACGAGGCTTGGTCAGGCGGTGCCGGTCGGGGTGAGACGGGGCCTCCGCAATGAAACTCTTGCTGCGCTTCCTGGGCTTTTTGTTCGCCGCCGGAACGATCCTTTTCGTCGTCGGCGTCTGCGCGGCGGCGGGACTTTTGTGGCATTTCTCCAAAGACTTACCGGACTACTCTCAGCTCAAGGATTACGAGCCGCCGGTGATGACGCGGGTGCACGCGGCCGACGGCTCGCTGCTCGCCGAATACGCCAATGAGCGCCGGCTCTATTTGCCGATCCAGGCGGTGCCGAAACTCGTCATCAACGCGTTCCTCGCCGCCGAGGACAAGAATTTCTACGAGCATGGCGGTCTCGACTTTTACGGCATTGCCCGCGCGGTGATGCTCTATGTGCAGAACTACGGCAGCAGCCGCCGGCCGCAGGGCGCCTCCACCATCACCCAGCAGGTGGCGAAGAACTTCCTGTTGTCGAGCGAGTTGTCGCTCACCCGCAAGGTCAAGGAGGCGCTCTTGGCCTTGCGCATCGAACGCACCTACTCGAAGGACAAGATCCTCGAGCTCTATCTCAACCAGATCTATCTCGGCCTCGGCGCCTATGGCGTCGCCGCCGCATCGCTGCTCTACTTCGACAAATCGGTCCACGAGCTCTCGATCGCCGAGGCCGCCTATCTCGCCGCCCTGCCGAAGGGGCCGAACAACTACAATCCGTTCCGACGCCGCGACGAGGCAATCGCACGCCGCAACTATGTGATCGACCGCATGGTCGAGGACGGCTACGTCGCCGCCGACGTCGGCGACAAGGCGAAGAAGGAGCCGCTCAACGTCACGGTCCGGCCGACCGGTGCCCGCATCTTCGAGGCCGAATATTTTGCCGAAGAGGTGAGACGGTACATCTACGAGAATTACGGCGAGAAGAAACTCTACGAGGGCGGGCTTTCGGTGCGCACCACGCTCGACACCAAACTGCAGGTGCTGGCGCGCAAGACCATGATCAACGGTCTCGTCAATTTCGACGAGTCGCAAGGCTGGCGCGGCGCGGCGACCACGATCGAGATGAGCGGCGACTGGGGCGTCAAGCTCGCCGACGTGAAGTCGCTTTCCGATATCGATCCGTGGCGGATGGCGGTCGTCCTCGACGTGACCGACCAGTCGGCGCGGATCGGTCTGCAGCCGGCGCGTGACCCGGCCGGCAACGTCGTCAAGGATCGCGAAACCGGCATCGTGCCGCTCGAAGGCGTCAAATGGGCGAAGCCGGCGAACGGGCCGGCAAAGCCGATCCAGCGCGTCGGTCAGGTGCTCAATGTCGGCGACGTCGTCTATGTCGAGCCGCTGAAGGATGAAGGCCAATTCCGGCTGCGCCAGGTGCCGGAGATTTCCGGCGCCATGGTGGTGATGGACCCGCATACCGGCCGCGTGTTGGCGATGGTCGGCGGCTTTTCCTACGACCAGAGCCAGTTCAACCGCGCCACCCAGGCGCTGCGCCAGCCTGGCTCTTCGTTCAAGCCGATTGTCTACGCGACTGCGATCGACAACGGCTACACGCCCTCGACCATCGTCCTCGACGCGCCGATCGAAGTTGACATGGGGCAGGGCGGCGGCATCTGGCGGCCGGAGAATTACGGCGGCAAGTTTTACGGCCCGTCGACCTTGCGGTTCGGCCTCGAGCAATCGCGCAACGTTATGACGGTGCGGCTCGCGCAGGACATCGGCATGCCGCTGATTGCCGAGTACGCCAAGCGGTTCGGCGTCTATGACGACCTGCCGCCCTACCTGTCCTACGCGCTCGGCGCCGGCGAGACCACGGTGCTGCGCATGGTCACCGCCTACGCCATGCTCGACAATGGCGGGCGGCGGGTGAAGCCGACCTTGATCGACCGCATCCAGGACCGTTACGGCCGCACCATCTACAAACACGACGAGCGCCAATGCATGGGATGCGACGGCGACAAATGGCACGACCAGCCCGAGCCGACGCTGGTCGATCACCGCGAGCTGGTGATCGATCCCATGACCGCCTACCAGATCACCTCGATGATGGAGG
>JASHXX010000212.1 GCA_030043335.1 Xanthobacteraceae bacterium | reverse complement strand
ACCTGGATCCGCCAGCATCTCAACGAAGCCAAATGCGCGATCGTGTTCTGGTCCAACAACTCGGTCGGCTCCGATAACGTCCGGCACGAAGCGACGGTCGCCAAGCAGCAGGGCAAGCTTGTCCCGGTGCTGCTCGACCCGCTCGCCGCCGATCAGTTTCCGATGGGCCTTTATTCCGTGCAGGGAGCCAATCTCACCGCGTGGGCCGGCGACGAGCAACATGACGGCTGGCTGCGGCTGCAGCACGAAGTGGTATCCAAGCTGACACCGCTCTGGATCAGACGACAGATCGACATGCTCGAAGCCGAACTGGTTGCCGAGCGGGCGCGCCGGGAAGGCGCAGAACGCCGCGATCGGACCTTGCGCGAGCAGATCGTCAAGGAGGCGCAGGCGCAGCAGGAGCTCGCCCGCGAGCGCGACGAGGCGCGAGACGCGCTCGCCGCCGTCAAGGCGCGCCTCGACGTCGCCGAGCGCAGCAAGGCCGAACCGAACGAGCGTCAGCGCCTGGTGCGCGAGCTGGATGAGGCGCGTGCAAGGATCGCCGCCCTGGAGCGGTCGATTTCCGAGGCCGAGGCCGTCCGCGCGCGCGAGGGCAGCGAAGCCGCGGCGCTCAGGCAACGCTTGCAGGCGGCGGAGGCCGCCTTGACGAAGACCGCGGCACCGCCGGCTCAGGCGACCATTCAGCCATTCGCCGGCGCCGGAACCGTCCCCAGTTCCGTCAAGGGCAGAAACCTCCGCGCCATGTTCGTGCTCGCCGCACTGCCCTGGCGAAAAATAGAGTCACTCGAGCAGGCGAAAACGATGACATTGGTCGGCGCGGCCACTTTCGCGCTGTTGGCTTTTATTTCCGTTGCGCTCATGGTGGCCGCCGCCGCTACCGCGAATTCGCAGGAGGCGCCAACGCTGATTGCAATATTCGTGTTTGCGGCGGCTGCCTTTGCCGGCTGCAGCTACAGGAGATATTTCAATTCGCGGATTGCCGCGGTGATCGGCTTTGCGATCACCCTTAATCCTTGGAGCTTGGTGATATTTCCCCTGCCGCTTGCAGCCTTTGCCGGCGTGAGAGGCACGTTCGCAACAGCCAGGCTCGCCGCGCCGGTCGCGGACTTAGCGAAGCCTTAGAGCGCGACCACTGCCTGAGCGATCGCGGTTCTGGCCCTTCGATGAAACATGATCTTTTCGTGAGGCCGGTTTCTCTTCTTCGGGATCACGCTGCAGGACTATTTGCGAAGCTCGGCGATCGCCTCGCGCGCCAACAGGTCGGCGCGTTCATTGAGGTCGTGGCCGGCATGGCCGCGAACCCAGTGCCAGCGGATTTGGTGCGGCGCGAGCGCGGCCTCGAGGCGTTGCCACAGATCGGCGTTCTTGACCGGCTTCTTGTCCGCGGTGCGCCAGCCGTTTCGCTTCCAGGTGCCGATCCAGCTGGTGATGCCGTTGCGCAGATATTGGCTGTCGGTGTGCAGATCGACCCGGCACGGGCGCTTGAGCGCTTCGAGCGCCGCAATCGCCGCCATCAGCTCCATGCGATTATTGGTGGTGAGCGGCTCGCCGCCCTTGAGCTCCTTCTCGTGTTCGCCGAAGGAGAGGATCGCGCCCCAGCCGCCGGGACCCGGATTGCCCGAGCAGGCGCCGTCGGTGTGAATGACCACGTGCGGCAGCGCAGCGCTCACGGCTCGATCACCCCGTAGTCGCGCGCGCTCCGGACCTTCTGGTGGAAGCGCAGCTTGCGCACGTATTCGAGCGGATCTTTTGGCCGCACCAGCGCGCCCGGCGGCACGTCGAACCAGTCGACGAGACGGGTGAGCAGGAAGCGCAAGGCGGCACCGCGCGCAAGCAGCGGCAGCTTCTCCCATTCGAGCGGCGACAGCGGCCGGGTCTTGGCGTAGTTCGCGAGCAGCGCGCCGCCCTTGGTGACGTTGTAGGAATGATCCTGCTCGAAACACCAGGCGTTGAGGCAGATCGCGATGTCGTAGCCGAGCGTGTCGATGCAGGCGAAGTAGAAGTCGATCAATCCGGAAAGCTTGTCGCCGAGGAAAAAGACATTGTCGGGGAAGAGATCGGCATGGATCACGCCTTGCGGCAGGCCGCGCGGCCAGTTGCGTTCGAGCGTCTCCAGCTCGGCGGCGACGAGCGCGCCAAGATCGCGCTGCACCTCGTCGATGCGTTTGCGACATCCCTCGTAGAGCTGCCGCCAGCCGGCGACCGAAAGCGCATTGTCGCGCCGCATCGGAAAATCGGCGCCGGCGAGATGCAGCCGGGCGAGCGCCACGCCCAGCGCCGCACAATGCGCGACGTTCGGCCGGCGGATCGACATGCCGTCGAGAAAAGTCACGATCGCCGCCGGCCGCCCGGCGAGCCGGCCGACCGTCGTGCCGGCTTTGCTTTTGACCGGCTGCGGGCAGTTGATGCCGCGGCTCGCCAGATGCTCCATCAGGCCAAGAAAGAACGGCAGGTCGGGCTCGGCGACGCGGCGCTCGTAAAGGGTAAGGAAATAGTAGCCGCGGCTCGAATGCACGAGATAGTTCGAGTTCTCGACGCCCTCGGCTATGCCCTTGTAGGCCAGCAGCTCGCCGACGTCGTAGTCGGCCAGAAAGGACGCGAGCTCTTCCGCCGCGACATCGGTGTAAACCGCCATGAAGGCCTCCCGCCGTCGCGGCTAGCCCGGCCCGTCCGTCGCCGTCAAGATGGATGATCGCGCACCCTCGCGGCCCGCGGCGCCTCGCCCTCCCCGGAGCCGGCTTGCAGCTAAAGCTCGGCGCGCAGTCCGATGAAGATCAAGCCGGCGCAGATGATGTTGCAGGCTTGAAACGCGAGAACATTCGCCCGTGCCGGATTAAGTCCGCTCGACAGCGACCAATAGGCCAGGAATTCGCTGTAGCGCCCGCCGAGGAGCCGCTGCGCGGTCCACATCGCCGCCACGGCCCCGCCGGCGAGGCCAAGCAGAAACGCCGGAATGAGCCAATAGGCGCCGACCCCCGCAGGCAACGCTGCCTCGACCGCCCACAGCCGGCCGGCATGCCAGTTGGCAAGGCCCTTGAGCAAGAACCAGAACACGCTCGAGAGCGGCACCGCGACGGCGAGCATCAGTACCGCGAGCCGCAGCGTCCATTTCTGGTATCGGCTCTTGAGTTCGGCGAATGAGGTGTCCGCGGGCATGACCGCTTTAACCGGGAACAGCTGATCGAAGAGCTTGAAGGTCAACAGCATGCCGCAAACGGCGGCGATCGCGCCGATGATCAATGGGCCCATCTGAAAAAAGCTCCGCAGCCGGCAACAGCAGCGATTCTGGACCCTGATTGATTAAAAACTCATTGCGACCGAGGCTGCGACCGGCATGAGGCCGGCAATAATTGCCGGCCGGCCGACGATCCACGGACGGCGGGAGCCTTGTCCGGACTTCGACCGCGCGGCAGTATGAAATGCGGCGACACGAGGAGAGTGACCTCGTTCGTCTCCGGTCGGCGGCAAGCAAGCGGGGCGCGTGCATGAAGGCCATTCTCGTTCCGACTGAAAACAGCGGCGCGATGCTCTCGGCGTTGGATACGGCGCTGCTGATGGCGCAGAAATTCGGCGGCTCGATCGAGGGCTTCGCGCTGCGGCCCGCGGTCGCCGACATGGTGGCGATGGACCCCGACGCCGGATTGACCATGGTCGCGGTGAAGGAGAACGACGCCGAAATGGTGCGGCAGGCCGAGGAATTTTTCCGCGCGTTCATGCAGCGCCAGGGTGTGCGCGAGCGGCGCGATGGCGCGGGCGCCGCGGCCGCTGCGGCGCCGTCCTGGACGTGGCTCAAATCCGCGCCGAGCGGGCACGATTTCGTCGGCAGCTATGGGCGGGTGTTCGACGTCATCGTGCTGGTGCGGCCGGAGGCGGAATGGCAGAGCCCGTCGATGGTGACGCTCGAATCCGCGTTGTTCGAAAGCGGCCGTCCGGTGATGATCGCGCCACCGGCCTCGCCGCGCTCATTCGCAACAAACGTGCTGATCGCCTGGAACTGCAGTACCGAGCAGGCGCGGGCCACCGCCTTTGCCATGCCGCTCCTGCATCTTGCCGAACGCGTCACCATTCTCACCGTCGAGGGCGCAACGGTCGCCGGCCCAAGCGGCGAGGACATGGCGCGCACGCTGGCGATCAACGGCATCGCCGCCGAGCCGATCACGCTCGCGCCGGGCAAGGCCGGCGCCGGCGAGACCATCCTCGCCCGCGCCGCAGAGCTCGGTTGCGACCTCGTGGTCAAGGGCGCCTATACGCAAAGCCGCCTGCGGCAGATGATCTTCGGCGGGACCACGCGGCATATCCTCGCCCACGCCAAGGTCCCGGTGCTGATGGCGCATTGATGCCGTCTGTCCCTCCCCGAACACGGCGAGGCGCGGCAGGGAACGAACAATCTCACCGCAGCTCTTTGCGGATGATCTTGCCGATATTGCTCTTCGGCAGGCTGTCGACGAACACGACCGTCTTCGGGATTTTGTAGGGTGCAAGCCGTTCGCGCGCATAGTCGATCAGCGCCGGCGCCTCGAGCGCCGGATCGCGCTTGACCACGAACAGCTTCACGGCCTGGCCGGTGTGCGGGTCCGCCACGGCGATGACCGCGGCTTCGAGCACGCCCGGATGGTGCACGATCACGTCCTCGACTTCGTTGGGGAACACCTTGAAGCCGGAGACGTTGACCATGTCCTTCTTGCGGTCAAGGATTTTCAGGAAGCCCTCGGCGTCGAGCGCGCCGATGTCGCCGGTGTGCAGCCAGCCATTGACGAGCACCAGCCGGGTCTCGTCCGGACGCTGCCAATAGCCCTGCATCACCTGCGGCCCGCGCACGCAGATCTCGCCGGCTTCGCCGACCGGGACCAGCTGACCGGCATCGTCGCGGATCGACACTTCGGTCGAGGAGATCGGCGGCCCGACGGTGCCGATCTTGGGCTTGCGCACCGGATTGATGCATACGACCGGCGAGGCCTCGGACAAGCCGTAGCCTTCGACCAGCTCGGAGCCGGTGATCTCGTGCCAGCGTTTGGCGACCGCGCTTTGCACCGCGGCGCCGCCGCCGATGGCGAAGGAAAGCCTGCTGAAATCGAGCGCGGCGAAGGCGGGGACGTGGATCAGCGCGTTGAACAACGTGTTGACGCCGGTCATCGTCGTCACTTTCGCGCTGCGCATCGTCGCGATCAGCCGCTTGAGATCGCGCGGGTCGGGAATGAGCACGCTCATGCCTCCCATCAGCGCAAAGGCGAGGAGGTTCGCGGTCAGCGAGAAGATGTGATAGAGCGGCAGCGGTGTCAGCACCCTGCCCTGCTCGGCGCCGAGATTGGGTTCGATCCAGGCGCGGCATTGCTGCGCATTGGCGACGAGGTTGCGATGGGTCAGCACCGCAGCCTTGGGCACGCCGGTCGTTCCGCCGGTATATTGCAGCAGCGCCGGCGTGGCGGCGCCCGGTTGCGCGTCGGCGTAGCGCGCGCTTGGGCGGCGGTGGCAGGCCTCCTGCAGCATCGTGAAGCTCGGCAGGCGCCAGGCCGGCACCGCGCGGCGCACATATGAGTTCACCACGTTGAACAGCGTGCGCTTGAGCGTCGGCATGAAATCGCCGAGCCGCGCCACCACGACGTGGCGGATCCGCGTTTCCGGCAGCACCGCTTCGAGCTTGTGCGCGAAATTCTCCATGATGACGATGGCAACGGCGCCGGCGTCGGTGAGCTGCTCCTTGAGCTCGCGCGGGGTATAGAGCGGATTGACGTTGACGACGATCAGCCCGGCGCGCAGCACGCCGAAGAACGCGACCGGATAGGCAAGCAGGTTCGGCAGCATGATCGCGACGCGGTCGCCCGGCCGAAATTTGGCTTGCTCGAGAAGGAAGGCGGCGAAGGCGCGGCTCAGGCGATCCCACTCGGCATAGCCGATCCGCGTGCCGAGGCACTCGAACGCGTCGCGCTCGGCATTGCGGGCGCAGGTGTCGGCGAGCATCGCCGGCAGCGACGGATAGGCATCGGGGTCGATCGTTCTCGGCACGCCCGGCGGATAGGAGGCAAACCAGATCGGCTCGGAAGCGCCCGCGGCCGGCGCAGGCGCGCTCTGCGGCTCAAGGGTCATGGCGTTCGATCTCGTCTTTCCCGGCGGCGAATCAAGGGCGCGGCCGAGCGTGTCACTGTAGAGGAAATCCGCTGGTGGCGGAATTGGCGGCATTCTCTTGCGCCCTTCCCGCCTCATCACCACCGGGCTTGACCCGGTAGTCCATGCCGAGATGCGGCGAACAAAGACGTGCGGTGAACTTGCAGCCGGCCTCGCCCGCGCATGGATTGCCGGGTCAAGCCCAGCAATGACGACAATGCGAAATCGGTTTCGCGGCGCCGTCGCCCTTTATCGTGCCCGCGAAGCGGGGAAGGAAAAACAAATCCGTTCTAGCGATGCGCCTTCGCAATCACGACTGCATGGCGGGCTATTGACCCGGAGTGCACGGACCAAGCCACGTGGCCGCAATCGTCATGCTGCTTTTGCCGCCGGGCACGGCGTCGCCTTCCGACGTCATGGTCATGGTGTAGGCGCTGTCGAGGCTGCCGGAGATGACGACGCGTGCGGTTGTGGCCTTGCCGCCGATGGTGCAGGTCGACTCGATCGTTGTCGTATCGCCGGAACGCTGCACGTCACGCCGCGAGCAGTTGCTCTGAGCGGAGGCTGCGGCACCCATCTGGCCCAGCACGCCGGTCCCGGCGTCCACGCATTGCTTGAGGCTTTGCGCCGGGACGTTGCGGTTCTCGAAACTCATTTTTGATTTCCCACAGCCCGGGCTTGCGCGCCGGCAGCTCCGCCGCGGACGCCGGCAAAGCAGCGAGCAGACCGACGATCGGCATCAAAGCGATCAACCGCATGATATTCCTCCGAAGAAGGGACGCGGGCGGGAAGATGGTTTGAGGAACCATCATCCCGCCCGCCGCTCTGTTCAGTTGCAAGTGTTGATGACGACTTCCACCCGGCGATTCTTTTGCCGTCCGTCGGGATCATCCGAGCCGTCCATGTGCTCGTTGGGCGCGATCGGCCGGCTCTTGCCAAAGCCGCGGACGATCATCCGGGCGTCGGAGACGCCGCGTTCCACCAGCGCCAGGCGAACCGCCGAAGCACGCCGCTCGCTCAGCGTCTGATTGTAGCTCTGAGTGCCCTTGGCGTCGGTATGGCCCTCGACCATCACCCGCTTGCCCGCAGCATTGATGCGCTCAGCGACTTCCTCGAGCGCGCCGTCCGCTTCCGGACGCACCTGCGCGCGATCGAAGTCGAACAGGAAGTCCGAGCCAACCCGCAGGCGCTCCTCGCACTGGCTCACAATCACCTCGATCTGCCTTGGCGCCGGAGTGACCTCAACGACTTTCGGGGCCGGAGCCGGCGGAGGCGCCTCCACTACAGGGGCCGGCGCAGGCGGGGGCGCGACCGCCACAGGGGGCGGCGCCGGCGGCGCTACGACAGCCGCGGCCGCGGCCGCTGGGCACGTCGGCGGCTTGGCGTCGGGCAACGCGGTTCCGCCCATGAGCAGGCAAAACGTTCCGGTCTCCTCGCCCTCGACGGTCAGCCGCATGACGTGGCGCCCGGCCGCGTCGATCGCGAAGCTCTTGGTCGCCTCGTCGAGCGAGCCGAACCCGGCGCGCACGAAGGTCGAGGCCGCCACTTTGGCTTCGCCGTCGAGCAGCTGCACCGTGAGCCGACGCTCGCCGTTGGGGCGCCCGGCAATCTCAAGCTGGGTCAACAGTTCGCCGGGCTTGAGATCGACCGCGACGTAGTAGCTCTTCGCCCCGTTGCCGCCCGGCAGATTGCCGGCGACCATCCCGATCGCGGGGTTGACCGCGGTCGGCCGCATGATCGAGCTGGAGAGATCGTCTGCGGTGGCGGGAAGCGCCGCCGCAAGGGCCGCAACGGCGACAAGCGCCGCGAATTTGATCCTGGGCATGCTCGCCTCCCTTAGTTGCTGCTGGCGAGCGCGTTGCCGCCGAGCTCGATCCGGTAGTTGGTGGTCTCCGGGCCCTGCACGGTCAGGCGCAGGACGTAACGGCCGGAACGGTCGATCGGGAAGCTCTTGGTGGCGTCGGCGTTCGCCTCGACCCGCGACATGAAATAGGACTTATCGCCGTGACCCTTGTCGTCGAGCAGGGTGAGCGAGATCCACTTCATGGTGCCGTCGCGGCCGCTCACCGACATCTGGGTGAGCAGGTTGCCGGCCTTCAGGTCGGCGACGAAGTAGTAATAGGCGTAACCCTCGCCGCCCGGGAAGGCGCCGGCGATGACGCCATCACGGCCGACCGGCGTCGGCGCGAGGAACGAGCGGGACGGGTCACTCGCGTTCGCCGCGGCGGGCGCGGCAGGCATCGCCGAGCCACCGAGCGCCACGCGGAACGAGGTTGTCTCGGGCCCCTTGGTGGTCAGACGCACGAGGTACTTGCCGCTTGCGTCGATCGGAAATACGCGAGTCGCTTCGCTGTTGTCGCCTGCGCCTGCCGTGATGTAGTAGGCATCGATGCGCCGACCGCCGGCGTCGAGCAGGCTGAAGTCCAGCGACTTGTACTGAGCGCCGCCGCTGACCGAAATCTGCGTTGCGAGCTGTCCGGCCTTGAGATTGACGGCGAAATAGTAGTTCGTGTCCGATTGGCCGGCCGGATAATTGCCCTCGATCACGCCGTTCGCCGGAACGGCGGTCGGGTTAAGGGCCGAGGTTGAGAACGCGCCAGCGTGCGCCTGAAAGGCGACGGCCAGGAGGGCTGCGGAGATCAGGCATCCGCGGAGAAAATAGCGCATCATCGTGTTCCTTTTGGGGTGCGAAGAGGTGAGATGATCCCGCCTCACCGGCTTGGTCGTCACGGCCAGCCTGCGGTTCACATAGACGATGCGTATTGAGTTTGAGTTTAATGCGATGGTTAAACCGGCATCGCCGGGATCAATTCAAATCTAGACATTCGACAAGACGCACGTCCGCCGCGGCGTTCCCAACAGCGGATATGGAGCGGTCGTTGTCTGATGTCCGCCAGGTTCCGCCGCGGCAGTCGCAGCAAAAAGAGCCGCTGGATGGCGCCAGCGGCTCTGATATGTATCTTGCCCACGAGCTGTCGATGTGTGGTCGGCGCATCGCGCTGACTACGTGCTGGCCACTCGCAGCGACCTCTTTGGTGAAAGATACCAGAGCACGGCAGCGACCAGCACCAGCGCAGGCACGTCGCCAACCAGGTGACCCGTCTCGTGTTCGTCATACGTGGCCTGAGCTGCCATGATGCCGGCGTGCACGATGCTCGACCAGATCGTGAATGAGATCAGGCTGCGATTCTCGGAAGGATTACGCGCCGCCGCAATCAGATAAACACCGAGAACCGCGTAGACCCCGCAGATCATCTGCAAATAATACTGGCCATGGCCACCGTGCCACTGCCATCCCGACGGCCAGATCAGGCCGAGCGGGTAGATGGTGAAGAAGACTACGCCGAATGCAACCAGCGCAATCTTGAGGAGTTTTTCGCGCGTGACGTCGTCCATCTGAACCTCCTATCTGCAAGCACGCCGGCACCAGTGGAGCTCGCTGGTCGCCAGGCTGATTGATACGGTATCTAGTGAGGAGCGCTGTCAGGATGAATGACCGTTCGTCCGCGTCACATGACTAATCGTCCAAATCTGCGGCGCGGCTGTTCTCGTGCGTCGCGGCAAAATTGCCCGGCCAATTTCGAGCCGGTCATTGGCGAGCATTATGCCGGGTCCGCCGAATATCGGTCATGGCTCGGATGGTAGACGTTGTCTGATGCCCGCGAAAATGCCGATCGGCGACATCGCGCGATTCCGCAAGCGGTTCCAAAGCAAACAAAACAAACGAATCTCGCCAAGATTTAGCCGAGTTGTTTTCGCCGCCTGTTGCGCTCCGGTGATGGCCGTCCGTTGCCTTATCGATTAGATTCTCGGCCACGACGATTTGGCTCCGCGCGAGAGCCAAGGGGGAGATCTCAGCCATGAAACGATTAGCATTGGCAGTTGCACTGAGCGCTTGTGCGGGATCCGCCGCGCTGGCGGCCGACCTTGCGCGGCCGGCGCCGGTAACAAAGGCGCCGCCACCTCCGCCACCTTACAGCTGGTCCGGATTCTACATCGGCGCCAACCTCGGAGCCGGATGGAACCACGTCAGCGTTACCGACACTTTTGGTGACCACTTCTCGACCACCAGCAACGCCCAATTCGTAGGTGGTGGCCAAGTCGGCGCGAAC
>JASHXX010000211.1 GCA_030043335.1 Xanthobacteraceae bacterium | reverse complement strand
GGCGGTTCCGGCACCGCGCGCCATGTCGATGGCATGCTCGAAGTGCTGCGCGACGCTCACGGCCAGCGGCCGCGGCTCGTGCACCGGCTCGACAAGGACACCGCCGGCTGCTTGCTGGTCGCCAAGACCCGGTTCGCGGCCGCCGCCCTGGCGAAAACGTTTCGCTCGCGCTCGGCGCGGAAGATCTATTGGGCGCTGGTCGCCGGCGTGCCGAAGCCGCGGCAGGGCCGCATCTCGACCTACCTCGCCAAGGAAGAGCGCGAGGAGGAATCGTTCATGCGCATCGCGCGCCATGGCGAGGAGGGGGCAAGCCACGCGGTGACCTACTATGCGGTCCTGGAGACCGCCGGGCCGGCGCTCGCTTGGATTTCCCTCAAGCCGGTCACCGGCCGCACCCACCAACTGCGCGCGCACATGGCGCACATCAATCATCCGATCGTTGGCGATCCGAAATATTTTGCGCGCGAGAATTGGGAGCTGCCTGGCGGCATGCAGAACAAGCTGCATCTTCTCGCCCGCCGCATCGTCGTGCCGCATCCGCGCGGAGGTACTATCGACGTTACCGCACCGCTGCCGCCGCACATGCAGCAGTCGTGGAATCTGCTTGGCCTCGACGCCAAGCGCTACGACCCGATCGTCGAGGCGCCGGAAGACTGACGAGGGCGGCCGGGCTCGCGGCTTTTTATTTGGCTTTACAGGCAACCAAAAGGTTGCATATTGTAGATCATGGATGCGGTGTTCAAGGCGCTGGCCGACGCGAGCCGCCGCGAGCTACTCGACCGGCTGCGTGCCGACAACGGCCAGACACTCAACGAGCTGTGCGCGCGCCTCGACATGACGCGGCAAGCGGTGAGCAAGCATCTGGCGATCTTGGAGGACGCGAACCTTGTCGCCACCATGCGGCGGGGCCGGGAGAAGCTGCACTATCTCAATCCGGTACCGATCCACGAGATCGGCGAGCGCTGGATCGGGAAATTCGAACGCCATCGCCTGCAGGCGCTGAGCGAGATGAAGCGAGCACTTGAGACGCGTGATGACTGAGAAGCCGAAATTCGTCTATGTGACCTACATCGCGGCTCCGCCGGAGAAGGTGTGGGACGCCCTGACCAAAGCCGACATTAGCGAAAAATACTGGTTCGGCTATCGCGTTGCCGCCGACGGCAAGCCGGGCGATTTGATGACAGCAACGAGTCCGGCCGGCAAGCTCTCGCACCGTGATCCCATCATCGCAAGCGATCCGCCGCGGCGGCTCGTTTACGGATGGAAGCCGCTCGAGAAGGCAAACCCGACGAAAAACCCTCCCGCGTGACCTTCGAGCTCAAGGCCTTCGAAGGCCAAACGCGGCTCACGGTAATCCACGACGAATTCGATGAAGGCAGCAAAATTTACGAGATGATCAGCAAGGGATGGCCCGCGGTCTTGTCCAGTCTCAACAGCTTTTTGGAAACCGGCCGTGCTCTCGAACCGTCATGGAACGAGGAGGATCGCACGCGGATGGCGGACGCGGAGGCGCGCACGTGATCGATACCGCCAAATTCAAGCCGAAGACCGTCTACGTCATCTACATCGCCTCGACGCCAGAGAAGGTCTGGCAAGCGCTGACCTCCTCAGAGTTCACCCGCAAATATTTTTGGGAGCGCACCGTCGAGCTTGAACCGATGCTGGGCGGCGCCTTCGTGCTGCGCCTGCCCGACGGTCGCGTCAACGTCAAGGGCAAGGTGATCGCTTACGATGCAGCCGCGAAAGCTGTCGGTAACCTGGCAGGTCGAGTGGCCCGAAGAGTTTCGCAAGCTGCCCGAATGTCTCGTGACTTACGAGCTGGCGCAGGCGGGCGAGGCGGTGCGCCTCACGATGACGGAATCGCATTCCTGGGACGTCCCGGAGGCGATCCTGAGCGGCGGCCGCTCGGGCTGGCCGGCGATCCTGTCGAGCCTGAAGAGCCTTATCGAGGGCGGCAAACCGCTCGCGATCGCGATGGAGCCGCCGAAGGAAATGATCGAGGCGATCAAGCAGCTTCGCTGATCAGCGCAGCGCGGCGTTGATCTTGTCCAGCACCGCCGAGCCCGGGCACAGCTCCTTCTCGCCGAGCGCATTGAGCGGCGCCTCGACGGTGTTGAGACGGCCGTGCAGATCCTCGGCCTCGGCCGCGACGTAAAGAAGCCCGGTCACGACCTGCCCCTTGGCCGCGTGGTGCTGCAGAAAGCTCATGGCGGCCAAACGATCGTGCACGTCATAATCCGAGTCGAGCTTGCGCAGGGTGATAGTCGAGCCGTCATGTTGCTCGACGGTCTCGATGCTCCCTGGAGGGTAGTCGACCTTGATCGGCGCACCGCCGGTGATGAAGTCGAGCCGGTTGACCGCCTCGTTGTGCTCGCGCACGTAATCGAAGCTCTTGGTCGAGCCGGCGTGATTGTTGAAGGCAACGCAGGGCGAGATCACGTCGATGAAGGCGGCGCCCTCATGCTCGATCGCCGCCTTGATCAGCGGCGTCAGCTGTTTCTTGTCGCCGGAAAACGAGCGCGCGACGAAGGTCGCGCCGAGCTGCAGCGCAATGCCGACCAGGTCGATGGCGCTGTCGTTGTTGATGATGCCGCGCTTCGACTTCGAGCCGCGGTCCGCCGTGGCGGAGAATTGGCCCTTGGTCAGGCCGTAGACGCCGTTGTTCTCCACGATATAGACCATGTTGACGCCGCGACGGATGCAGTGCGCGAACTGGCCGAATCCGATCGAGGCGGAATCGCCGTCGCCGGAG
>JASHXX010000210.1 GCA_030043335.1 Xanthobacteraceae bacterium | reverse complement strand
CCGGCTGCCGCTGCGCCAATATTGCCTATATCACAGGCGTTTTCCATGCCCCGATACGACTTTCGCAGTCCGCGCCTTTACGTCGATGTTCCACTCGGGGAGGGAGCGACGATCGCCCTCGGCAGCGCTGCGGCGCACTATCTCGGCGTCGTCCTGCGTCTCAAATCCGGAGCGGGCGTCCTCGTTTTCAACGGCCGGGACGGGGAGTGGAGCGCGACGGTTGCGGCGCAGAAGCGGGCGCTCAGCCTCCTCGTTGGGACGCGGACGCGGGCGCAGACTGCGCCTGCGGACCTGCACTATCTGTTCGCGCCGCTCAAAGCCGCGCGGCACGACTACATGGTGCAGAAGGCGGTCGAGATGGGCGCCTCGCTGCTGCAGCCGGTCCTCACCCGCCACGGCCAGATGACGCGCGTCAATCTCGAGCGCATGCGCGCCAACGCCATCGAGGCCGCCGAGCAATGCGGGATCCTCTCGCTGCCGGAAACGAGGCCGCCGGTCATGCTGTCGGCTCTTCTGGGCGCCTGGGATTCCGCCCGCCGACTGGTGTTCTGCGACGAAGAGGCCGAGGTCAGCAATCCCATCGCCGCGCTGGCCGATCTGCCGCGCTCGCCGCTCGCGGTGCTGGTCGGCCCCGAAGGCGGCTTTGCCGAAGCGGAGCGCGCCGCGCTGCTCAAGCTGCCGAATGTCGTGCGCCTTTCGCTTGGCCCGCGAATCCTGCGCGGCGATACCGCGGCGGTGGCCGCGCTCGCGCTCGTTCAAGCGGTCATCGGCGATTGGCGCTGAACGCGGGCGTGTCGGCGCCCGTCAGTGGATCATCCACGGCCGGTCAATGCAGACGAAGCTGATGTAATCACCGTAGTGGCGGTGATAGCTCGTGATGTGCGACAGCCGGTCCCAGCGCGCGCACCACGTTGCAGCCATCTCCCGGTACGCCGCGGTTCCGAGGTCCGGTGCATATTGAATGATGCCGCCGGTATCATTCCCGGTGAGCCCCGGGCCGGGGCCGACGAAAATCGCACCGGCAAAAGCGGCGCTGATCGCGCCGGGCACCGACAGCGCCAGCGCCACGAGAACCCACGGTTTGCGACCGATCACGGCAGGTCTCCCCTCGCACAGCCCACGCGCGTCACCTTAGAGGCTCACGCCGGCAATGGAAAGCGCTTTGCCGGTTCACGCCGCGCTATCGAACACCGTCTCATAGGCGCTCGCGACTACGCCCACCGGGCGCTTGTCCGACGCGGCAAGAAGCGTGACGCGGCCAAAACCGATGTTGCGGCTGACGCGCACGATGCGCGCGTCGGCGATGACGTCAAAACTGACCGGGCGCAGAAAATGCGCAGTCTGATCGATGGCGCTCATTGGCCGGTAGCCGTTCCAGGCGGCCGAGCAAGCAATGACCATGGCGGTGTCGGCAAGCGCGGTCAGCGCTTGGCTGCACACCACGTGACCATCGCCGCAGATTTTCGCGGAAAACGGCAAGCGCACGATGGCGCCGGGCTGCCAATCCTCGCTCGCTCCAGGCGGGCGGATCGCCTCCACGGTTTCCACCAGCAAAGCGAGGTCCTGCACCCACGGCGCGAAGATCCGGTTGATCAGACGCCCGGCCGCCTGCACGCCGAACGACGGCTCGGAAGCTGCTATTCGATGCGCTCCGGCCATGTCCGGTCACTCTCCATTTTCCCGACCCGCGCGGCTCGCTCGATCGCGGTGCGCAACGCCGAATCAGCTGCCGCAAGCTTATGGGGCGCGTCTGCCGCGGGCCAGAGTCGGCGCGGGGCGCGATTGGGCGAGCGAGCGTTGCGCGATTGTCACGGTTGGCGAGCAACCGGCGACTTTGTCCCCTTGTGGCCTTGACCGGCCGAGGCCGCCGCGGCACGCTTATGCGCCCGTTCGGGGATGTGGGGCCAAAAGGGGCGACGGCAAATGTCCGGCCGGATTGCTTGTCTTGCGCTTACGCTGGTGCTCAGCGTTGTCGGCTCGTCGCAGCCGCGTGCAGCCGATTGGTTCGAGATGAATTTCTGGCTGTCCGGCCCACGCTACGAGCGCGACATACCGCGCTGCGATTTTGCTCCCGCGCTCAACCGCATCATCGCCAATTTCACCGTCAAGGAGGCCCGGTTCTGGAACTCGGAGCTTGAGATCGTCGGCATCGAGAATATCCATGAGACCGCGGAGCTGCCTTGGGCCGCGCAATCGATTCCACGACGCTTTTGCAGCGGCACCGCCGTAGTTAGTGATGGCTTGAAACGCCCGATCTACTATTCGATCGCCGAAGACACCGGCATGGTCGGCATGGGCTGGGGCGTCAACTTTTGCGTCGTCGGCCTCGACCGCAATTGGGCCTACGAGCCCGGCTGTCGCGCGGCGCGACCTTAGCGCCGACGCAAGGCCGTCTACAGGCCAGGCTACACGCCGCGGCCGGCGACGCGAGGCGGCGGCGACAAAAATCCAGCAATTTTGCGCTTGCGTGGGTTCCCGCCCCGGCAAAGGTTCCCGGCGCATGTCTCTCTTGCTCCAGGAACGGCGATTCCTGGCGGGCCGTTGGTTAGGTATGGAAACGCCGCACGACTATCGAAAATTCGCCGAGGAGTGCCGTCGCCTCGCCAAAGAGGCGCAGGACGGCGAGCATAGGCGCGCCCTTGAGCAAATGGCCGAGGCGTGGCTGCGTCTTGCCCGGGAAGCGCAGCAAAAGGACTGATAACGGCGCGTCTCAATCGCCGCCGGCCTCGCGGGAGAGGCCATCGAGCGAGGGGTCGGCTTCGTCGGCAAGCCGCGACCACACCTGCGCCATCTCCAGCATCACCGCTCTGGTCCGCTCGTCCTTCGTTGCCCGCGCGATTTCGAGGCAGCGCACGGCAAAGCGCCGGTACTCGGCAGAGCGCCCCATCACTGTATGCCTTCCCAACCGTCCGTATCGCAACGCACTGCATCCAAGAGCGTTCCCGCTCGGCGACAAACCCGTCCCGCCCATCGGCTCCCAAGCGTCTAGCGCTCCTTTTGTTCTTGATTTGTTCACAATGTATAGTGTGTGAGGGCGGTAACAAAGGTGAGGGCAAGCCATGATTGGGTCAGTTGTTCGCGCAGTAGTCACGGCGTCTTCTCTCCTGTTGATGACCGCAATCTGCGCGGTTGCCCAGGATGCGCGGCAGAACGAGGCCGGCCAATTCGATTTCTACGTGCTGTCGCTGTCGTGGTCGCCGTCCTTTTGTGCGGCGGCCGCGGAGCGGGACGCCGGCCGCGCCGCGTCGCTGCAGTGCGGGGCGCGGCCCTATTCGTTTGTCGTTCACGGCCTGTGGCCGCAATACGACAAGGGCTTCCCGGAATATTGTCAGGTGCCGGCGCCGCGGCTCGATCGCGGCATCGTCTCCTCGATGCTCGACTTGATGCCGGCCCCGCATCTGATCTTCAACGAATGGGACCGCCACGGAACTTGCTCCGGATTCTCGGCGCGGGCCTATTTCGAAACGGTGCGCAAAGCCCGCGCGGTGGTGAAAATCCCGCCGCAATATGTCGATCTGCAGCAGCCGCTGAACGTTTCGCCGGCGGCGGTGGAGGACGCCTTCATCAAGGCGAATGCCGGCCTGTCGGAGAGCGGCATCGCGATCGGCTGCGACAAGAAGCGACTGACCGAGGTTCGCCTTTGCCTCTCTAAGGACCTGCAATTTCGCGACTGCCCGGAGATCGCGCGGCGCAGTTGCCGCCGGGACGAACTGATCATGCCGCCACTGCGCGGCGGCTGAGCGCGCTCGCTCGCCCCGCCTCGACCGGCACCTCACGCAGCATTAGAAGCGATTTTGAGCCCGCGCGATTGGACCGCCACTGGCGCGGCGGCATTGATCGTTGAGCGTTTTCAGCCGATGAATTATCGCCACGCTTTCCATGCCGGCAATTTTGCCGACGTGCACAAGCACGCCGTCTTGGCGCGCATTCTCCTCCATCTGCGGCTCAAGCCCGCCGCCTTTCGCGTGATCGATACCCATGCCGGCGCCGGGCGCTACGACCTGCGAGCGCCGGAGCCGAGCCGCGGCGGTGAATGGCGCGAGGGGATCGCGCGGATCTGGCAGGCAAGGGACGGGAACGCGAAGGATCTGCTGGCGCCCTATATCGAAGCCGTCGCCGCGCTCAATCCGGACATGAGGCTGCGCCTCTATCCCGGTTCGCCGCTTCTGGTCGCCAAGCTGTTGCGACGGCAAGACCGCCTGATCGCCTGCGACCTCGAGCCGGGCGCGGCCGCCGCGCTGGCGGCTGCGCTCCGCGGCGACCCTCGCGCCAAGGCGCTCGCCATCGACGGCTGGACCGCGCTCAGGGCTTACGTCCCGCCAAAGGAACGCCGCGGCCTCGTCCTGATCGATCCGCCGTTCGAAGACGCGGAGGACTTTATGCGTCTATCTGCGGCACTGGCGACCGCCCACCGCAAATGGCCGACCGGCATCTATCTGCTCTGGTATCCGATCAAGGAACGCGCTGCCCCGGACCGCCTGGCATGGCGGCTGCGACAGCTCGCGATACCGAAAGTGCTGCGCTGCGAGCTCAACCGGGGCCCGCCGAGCGCCGACGCCGGCCTCCTCGGTTCGGGACTGATCGTGGTCAATCCGCCGTTCACGCTCGAAGCCGAACTAGAGCGGCTTATGCCCGCGTTGAGCGAGATCCTGTTGGCGCAGGCCGGCTGGCGGCTCGATTGGTTGGCCGGACAACCCTAGTCGGCGGATTCGCGCTGTAGTTGACTGATAACAGTGCCACTTTTCGACACGCCGAATTTGGTCTATTTGAAGGCCGCTGGCTCAGACGTTCCGCCTCCTGTGGGGGCCGGCGGAGTAATTGCGGCCGTCCGCGGCTGAAACTTTGCCCGTGTGGATGTCCAGCCGAGTCGTCGTGCCGTGGGGGCTCGGCGGCGAAGCAACGCGCGGAAGGAGTTTCTCTATGGCGATGACCGGTACGGTCAAGTTCTTCAATGGCGAGCGTGGCTATGGTTTTATCAAACCCGACGACGGTGGACGAGATGTATTCGTGCATATCACCGCTGTCGAACGCGCGGGGCTGAAGTCGCTGATTGAGGGGCAGCGCATCAGCTTCGATGTCGAACCCGACAAGAAGGGCAAAGGTCCGAAAGCCGTCAATCTGGTCGTCACCGGCTAGAATGGCGGCTCGCGCGCGAGCGCGGCGCGGGGCCGATGTCGCGCGGCGAGCGTCGCCGCCGCGTGCGGTTATTTGTCCATTCGCCGCCACGCGCTCGGGCCTGATGCCACGAAGATCCCGAAGAGGTAGCCATGTTGATTTTGCGTTCCGCGCCGCCTTCTCCGTTCGGCCGCAAGGTGCGGATCGCGCTGTCGCTCCTCGGCCTTGACGGCGAGGTGCGCGTCGATGCGGCCGATACCGGCGATCCGAACGACAGTCTGCGCGCACAGAATCCGCTCGGCAAGATTCCCGTGTTGATCGTCGAGGACGGTACCGCCTTCTATGATTCCCGCGTGATCCTCGACTATCTCGACGACCGCGCCGGCAGCGGCAAGATCATCCCCCGCGAGGCGGCGCAGCGCTTCGCCGCGCTGAGATTGCAGGCCCTATGCGATGGCATTCTCGATGCCTCGATCCTCACCGTCTACGAGGGCCGCTGGCGGCCGCCGGAGAAGCACGAGCCGAAATGGCTCGAGCATAAGGCCGGCAAGGTGACGCGCGCGCTCGCGGTGCTTGAGGCAGCGCCGCCGTCGCTCGGCCCAAAATCTGCCATCCCGCATGTCGGACAGATCGCGCTTGCCTGCGTGCTCGGCTATCGCGACCTGCGCTTTGGCGGAACCTGGCGCGGCGATCACCCGCGCCTCGTCGCCTGGCTCGACGATTTCGCGGCGCGGGTGCCCGCCTATGCGGCGACCGCGGCGACGCCGTAAATTTGCACCGCGTCGTCGCCCTTATTGAACGCAGCCGGAGAGCCCAGAGCATGATCCGGAAAAGTAGCAGCCGGTTTTCCGAAAAGATCATGCTCCACTGAAGAGCTAGAGCGACGATCGCTTCAATAGGAAGCGATCACGCTCTAGAACCGGTAGTTGACGCCGGCGCGCAGGATATTGGCGTTAAACGACACGTTGTCGGTGAAACCGCCGCCGCAATTTGGACCGCAGTTGAACCGGCCAAGGTCGACGAACAGATATTCGGTCTTGGCGCTCCAGCGGCCGGCGATTGCGAACTCGATGCCCGCGCCCAGGGTCCAGCCGGCGTTGCTGGTGCTCGCGCCGACAAGGCCGGGCGAAGAGCCGTTGATATTGCCGAACGCGGCGCCGCCGGTGACGTAGGGCAGGAACCGATCGGCGGCGTAGCCGACCCGTCCGCGCACGGTTGCGAGCCAAGAGTTGCCGACCGAGCAGCCGGGGAGACAGGTCAGCGTGGTGGTCTTGCCGTTAAGGTCGGTCCAGTCGATATCGCCCTCCGCGCCGAGGACGACCTGGCCGATTTGGTAATTGTAGCCGACCGTGCCGCCGACGAAGCCGCCCGACACGTCGAAGGAGCCGGCCGAGTCCCAGGTCGAGCGGCCGAGCCCGCCGCCGCCGTTCACGCCGATGTAAAAACCGGTCCAGCTATAGGCCGGGGCGTATGCCGGCGCCTTGTAGTAAGGCGCGGACAGGTCGGCGGCCGCCGCCGTGCCCGCAAACGCCAATAGGCCGGCATAGGCCAGAAACACCCTCTTCATTTTGTGGCTCCCCATTCGCGAAGTTGTCGCGATAGTATTCGCAATCTATTCTGCGTCTAGTGCAGGAAGGACACAAGTGACTTCTTTTTCTCGACCGGATTATGGCAAGATTAGATCAAGTACAGTTACGATTATCACTAACGATATATTAACTGAGATTGACGATGGTAAAATGATTGCTAATGGCCGGCCCCCGGAGAAAGTCGAGCGGGGGCCATCATCGCCGGGCCGTGCGCAGCGTGGACGGCCGGGGACGAAACCGCCGGTTCCTCTGGCCGCGCGCCGGTTCAAACCCTACTTTCGCGCCAGCACAGGCCGACAATTGAGCGCATGAGCGTCCCGAAGAAAGACCTCGAGCCGGAGATCGAGATCGCCGAGGAGGACGAGGAGCAGTCCCTTCCCGAGGCGGACGAGTCCGACGGCGTTGAAGCGGCGAGTGGCGGCGACGACTCGCTCGCCATGGGCCGTGCCGCGATTGTCCGCTACGCCGCGCTCGCCCCCGCGCAGCCCGGTGTCTACCGCATGATAGACGGACGCGGCGATGTGCTCTATGTCGGCAAGGCGAAAAACCTCAAAAACCGGGTGCGCGCCTATGCGCGGCCGGCCGGCCTCGACACCCGCATCGAGCGCATGATCGCCGCCACCCGCGCGCTCGAATTCGTCGTCACCCGCACCGAGATCGAGGCGCTGCTCCTTGAAGCCAATCTGATCAAGCGCCTGCGGCCGCGCTTCAACGTGCTGCTGCGCGATGACAAGTCCTTCCCCTACATCCTGATCACGTCCGATCATTGGGCGCCGCAAATCCTCAAGCATCGCGGCGCCCGTAGCCGGCCGGGCCACTATTTCGGGCCGTTCGCGTCGGTCTGGGCCGTCAACCGCACCATCAACGCGCTGCAGCGCGCGTTCCTGTTGCGCTCCTGCACCGATCCGTTTTTCGAAAACCGCACCCGCCCGTGCCTGCTGCATCAGATCAAGCGCTGCTCGGCGCCGTGTACCAACGAGCTCGACTTCAAGGACTATGGGGTGCTGGTGCGTGAGGCGACGGCGTTTCTCTCCGGCCGCAGCAAGGCGGTTAAGGATGAGCTCGCCGTCGAGATGGAAAAAGCCTCGGCCGCGCTCGATTTCGAGCGCGCTGCGGTCTACCGCGACCGCCTCGCGGCGCTCTCGGCCATTCAGTCGCATCAGGGCGTCAACCCGCGAGGCGTCGAGGAGGCCGACGTCTTCGCGCTGCATCAGCAAGGCGGCTTCGCCTGTGTCGAGGCGTTCTTCTTCCGCGCCGCGCAGAACTGGGGTAACCGCGCCTATTTTCCCAAGGCCGACCGGGCCGCCGCGCCGGGCGAGATCCTCGGCGCGTTCCTCGGCCAATTCTACGACGACAAGCCGTGCCCGCGCCTGATCCTCATTTCGCACGACATCGAGGACCGCGAGCTTCTCGCCGAAGCGCTCTCGACCAAAAGCGGCCGCCGCGTCGAGGTCACGGTGCCGCAGCGCGGCGAGAAGAAGGATCTGGTCGAGCATGCGCGCGCCAATGCCCGCGAAGCGCTCGGCCGCAAGCTTTCCGAGACCTCCTCGCAGCAAAAGCTCCTGCGTGAGCTTGCCGAGACCTTCGGCCTGCCGCGGGCGCCGCGGCGAATCGAGGTCTACGACAACAGCCACATCCAGGGTGCGAACGCGGTCGGCGCCATGATTGTCGCCGGGCCGGAGGGCTTCTGCAAAAACCAATACCGCAAGTTCAACATCCGCTCGGTCGAGCTGACGCCCGGCGACGATTTCGCCATGATGCGCGAGGTTCTCGAGCGCCGCTTCAAGCGGCTGATCGCGGAATCGCCGCGTCTGCCCTCTCCCGTTCCGGGAGAGGGCAGCGTGCAGCACAGCCGGACGCCAGGCGACGGCCTCCCGCAAGGGGAGAGGGAAGGGGTGCTGGTTGCGCCCGACACCGACGAGCAAGGCGATTCGCCCTGGCCTGACCTTGTCTTGATCGACGGCGGCCAAGGCCAGCTCAACGCTGCCGGCGAGGTGCTCGCTGCGCTCGGCGTCGACATTCCGCTCGTGGCCATCGCCAAGGGGCCGGATCGCGACGCCGGCCGTGAGACCTTCTTTATCCCAGGCCGCGACTCGTTCAAACTGCCGCCGCGCGATCCGCTGTTGTATTTCGTCGAGCGGCTGCGCGACGAGGCGCATCGTTTCGCGATCGGTTCGCACCGGGCGCGCCGGATGCGCGGCCTGCGCGAAGCCGGCCTGCAGGAGATCGAAGGCATCGGACCGACCCGCAAGCGCGCGCTGCTGCATCACTTCGGCACGCTCAAGGCGATCGAGCGGGCCTCGGTCACCGACCTGATGCAGGTCGACGGCATCAGCGCCGAGACCGCGCGGCGCATCTACGGTTTCTTTCACGAGGGGGCGGCGTAAGCATGGGGCAAACGCGAGACTGTCGGCGGTCATCCGATGGCGTTATGGTGATGGAGCCATGAATTCGACAACCACGACGACGGGCCGGCTGCGCGCGCATCCGCTGGCGCTACCTAACATCCTGACCTACGGCCGCATTGTCGCCATCCCAATCGTGGTCGGCTGCATGTTCTGGCAGAGCATCCTCGACGGCAGGCTGTGGCTGCGCTGGGTTGCGCTCGCCGTCTTCATCGCAGCGGGAATCACCGATTTCCTCGACGGCTATTTTGCCCGCGCCTGGGCGCAGCAATCCTCGCTCGGCCGCATGCTCGACCCGATCGCCGACAAGCTTCTGGTCGCGTCCTGTCTCCTCATGCTCGCCGCCGAAGACACCATCCACGGCTGGGCGCTGCTCGCTGCGGTCGTGATCCTGTGCCGGGAGATTCTGGTGTCGGGGCTGCGCGAGTATCTCGCCGAGCTGCGCGTCAGCGTGCCGGTGACGCGGCTCGCCAAATGGAAAACCACGCTGCAGCTCGTCGCCGTCGGTTTTCTGATCGCCGGCGACGCGGGCGATGCGATCATTCCGGTGGTGACCCAGGTCGGCATTACGCTGCTTTGGCTTTCCGCCCTGCTGACGCGCTATACCGGCTGGGACTATCTGCAGGCCGGGCTCCATCACCTGACCCGGGAGGGCGCGTGAAGCTTCTTTATTTCGCCTGGGTGCGCGAGCGGGTCGGCAAGTCGGAGGAGGAGATCGATCCGCCGGCCGGTGTTGCCACCGTCGGCGAGCTGATCGCCTGGCTCGCGCGGCGCGGCGAGGAATATGCCTACGCCTTCGAGAATCCGAAGGTGATCCGCGCCGCGATCGACCGGAGCCATGTGCGCGCCGAAGCGAAGATCGCCGGCGCAGGCGAGATCGCGTTCTTCCCGCCGATGACCGGCGGCTGAGGTTTTGACGCCGATGGCCGTCACCATCCGCCTGCAGCGCGAAGCTTTCGACGTTGCCGCCGAAGTCGCCGCGTTGACGGCCGGGCGCGCCGACGTCGGCGCGGTCGTAACCTTTACCGGCGTGTGCCGCGCTGAGGAGGGCGGCGAACCGATTGCCGCGCTTACGCTTGAGCATTATCCGGGCATGGCCGAAGCCGAGATCGCGCGCCATGTCGAGGAAGCGAGCGTGCGCTGGCCGCTCCTTGGGGTCACGGTGATCCACCGGCATGGGCGACTGATCCCGGGCGAGGTCATCGTTCTCGTCGCGACCGCCTCAAGCCACCGCCAGGCGGCCTTCGCGGCGGCCGAATTCCTCATGGACTATCTGAAAACGCGCGCGCCGTTCTGGAAAGAGGTCGAGAAAGCTTCGGGAAAGACCTGGGTCGGCGCCCATAGAGCTGACGACACCGCGGCCGAGCGCTGGTCCGCGCCGCCGCCGCGGCACCAAGCCGCAAAGTAGCGCGCTTCGCTGAGCGCCTATTACGCCGATTTGCGCAGCCAGACCTTGTTGTCATGGAAGGCGGCGCCGCCGAACGGCGCAATCGCGTCGGCGCCGGTCAGCGTGTTGATGCCGCGGCCGTCGGCATAGGCCTTGTTGGGCCAGATCGATTCGGCAATCAGCACGCCGCGGCGCACGCCTTCGAACAATCGCGCATGCAGCCGCACGGTGCCGCGGCGGTTGCCGAGCGCGACCATGTCGCCGTCGCCGATGGTGAGGGCCGCCGCGTCACCGGGATGGATCATCACCTCGGGCCGCCGCTCCTTGGCGAGCGAGGTCGGCGTCTCGGTGAAGCTCGAATTGAGGAAGCCGCGCGCCGGCGAGGTGGCCAGCCGGAACGGATGCTCGGCGTCCGCTTCCTCGATCACCTCCCAATGGTCCGGCAATTGCGGCATCGGCGCTTCGATGGTGCCGTGCGCGCGGGTGAACGGCACCTTCGGCCAGTGCGGCTTGAAGCGGAATTTCTTGTCGGGGTAGGCGAAGCCGTCGAGATAATGCGCGGTCGCGAAATCCGGCTGACAGTCGATCCAGCGCTTCGCTTCGAACTCGGCGAACGTGCCCCAGCCGGAGTCGCGCAGCGTGCGATCGATCAGCTCGCGCGGCGTCATGGTGAAGCCCGGATGCTCGGCGCCGAGCCGCCGCGCCAGCGCGCAGATAACGTCATGGTTCGAGCGGCATTCGCCCGGCGGCTCGATCAGCTTCGGGCCGAGCAGGAGATATTGGCTGCCGCCGGCAAGATACATGTCGTCGTGCTCGACGAACATCGTCGCCGGCAGGATCACGTCGGCGACCTGCGCCGTGTCGGTCATGAACTGCTCGTGCACGCACACGAACAGGTCGTCGCGGGCAAAGCCGCGCTTGACCGTCTCCTGGTCGGGCGCGACCGAAACGGGATTGGTGTTCTGGATGAGGAGCGCGGTGACCGGCGGCCCGCCGCGCAGCGCGGCGCGGTCGCCGGTGAGGATAGCGCCGATGCGCGACTGATCGAGCATGCGGATTTCGGGATCGCGCGCGTCCTTGCCCTCGATCACGCTCTTGTCGAGGTGGAAGATCGCGTCATTGTGGTGAAACGCACCGCCGCCCTCGTGGAGCCAGGCTCCGCTGACCGCGGCGATGCAGCTTGCGGCGTGCATATTGGCGGCGCCGTTGCGCGAGCGGGAGAAGCCGTAGCCGAGACGGAAATAAGCGCGCTTCGTCGCGGCGACGAGGGCGGCAAACGCCTCGATCGTCTCGACCGCGCACCCGGTGATCCGCGACGCCCATTTCGGATCGCGCAGGCGCAGATGCTCGGCGAGTTGGCGCGGCGCGTCGGTGTAGCGGTCGAGATAGTCCCAATCGGCTTTGCCGTCGCGGAACAGGCAATGCATCACCGCACAGGCGAGCGCGCCGTCGGTGCCGGGCCGGATCAGCACCGGCAGATCGGCCTGCTCCATGGTCGAATTCATGTAAACGTCGACCACGACGAGCTTGGCGCCGCGCTCCTTGCGGGCGCGCGTCGCGTGGGTCATGACGTTGATCTGCGTGCTCGCCGCATTGGTGCCCCAGATCACCACCAGGTCTGACTTTGCCATCTCGCGCGGATCGGGGCCGGCAAGCTTGCCGGTGCCGGCGATGAAGCCGGTCCAGGCCGGATTGACGCAGATGGTGGAGAGGAAGCCGGAATATTTCTTGGTGTGGCGCAACCGGTTGATGCCGTCGCGCATCACGAATCCCATGGTGCCGGCGTAGTAATAGGGCCAAACCGCCTCAGAGCCGTGCGCCCGCTCGGCGCGGACGAACTCCTCGGCGACGATGTCGAGCGCGTCATCCCAGGAGATCGGCGCGAATTGGCCGCCGCCTTTGGCGCCGATGCGGCGCAGCGGCCGGGTGAGTCGG
>JASHXX010000209.1 GCA_030043335.1 Xanthobacteraceae bacterium | reverse complement strand
GGCTTGGAATAGGTGCCCTTGGCGAACTGCACGTCCTTCGGGATGTCGACCACGACAGGCCCCGGCCGGCCGCTCGCCGCGATGTGAAACGCCTCGTGCAGCACGCGCGGCAGATCGGCGACGGTCTTGACCAGATAATTGTATTTGGTGCACGGCCGCGTAATGCCGACCGTGTCGCATTCCTGGAAGGCGTCGTTGCCGATCAGATGCGTCGGCACTTGGCCGGTGATGACGACGAGCGGGATCGAGTCGCAGAGCGCATCGGTGAGGCCGGTGACCGCGTTGGTGGCGCCGGGCCCGGAGGTGACCAGCACGGCGCCGACCTTGCCGGTCGAGCGCGCATAGCCCTCGGCAGCGTGCACCGCGCCCTGCTCGTGCCGCACCAGGATGTGCTGCACCTTGTCCTGGTCGAACAGCGCGTCGTAGATTGGCAGCACCGCGCCGCCGGGATAGCCAAAAATGCATTCGACGCCCTGATCGGCTAGCGCCGCGATCACCATTTCCGCGCCGGTCATCTCGGTCATTGGCTTGCTCCGCTCTTGTCCGTCGTCCGTCCCGCTGCCGGGATCCGCTCGAGGCAATAAAAAAGGGGCCTCGAAGAGCCCCTGGACCGCGCACCGCCACGTCTCGCGGGTGGATCATCCACCCCCGGCGGTGCGCCTCGGTACGAGAATCAGCGATGTTGCAGCAAGATTGCGCACGGCTTTTTGCCTTCGGATTCCGGGCGCCTTTTATAAGCATTGCGGCAGCGCCGGTCAAGCCGAATGCGGCCGGAATTTGACGCGGCGGTTTCAGACTCGCTTCAAACAAGCGTTTGAAATCGACAAATCGCGGATCGCCGCCGCCATTAACCATGATTGCCTGCCACGGCGCAGCCGCGATTTCGTGCGGAAGCCGCCCGCAATTCGCCGCGCCGGCTTGCTGTGGTCTTTGCCGCTGCGGGCGGCGCGCGGTGTTGCGTGGGGTGCGCTGCCGGCTTTCTCCGCTGGAGGGACCATGCTCGCAGATCGATGGATTGCGACCGCCGTGCGCCGCGCCGCCACCGGCGCCATCGTCGTTGCCGTCCTGCTCGTTGCCGCCGGAGCCGGCGCCGCGGCCGCCGCCGTGGCGCACCCGAACGCGGCGCTCAGTTCGACCGACGCGATGCTGAAATGGATCAACGCCTATCGCGGCAAGCCCGATCCGGACGGCCTGCCGGTCCTGGTGCAGGCGCTCAGCGACATGCAGGCGTTCAAGGACGCCGAGAGCTCCGGCGCCTATGTCGGCTTCATCGCCGGCGTGCTTGGCGCCAATCCCGACCGCGCCGCCGAGCTCATCGCCAAGATGCTGCCGATCGCGCCCGCCGATCATTGGGTGCTGGTGCGCGCCATCGCCTATTCCGGCCTGCCGAACTGGAAGGAGCTCCTTGCCACCTTCGTCGACCGCATGCCGACGCGCCGGGCGATGATCGACAAATATCTCGACGGCAAGCTGCCGACGCTCGACCAGATCGCCTACCGGATCGAAAAGCCCGGCATGATGGACAAGATCAAATATGTTCTGACCTTCGGCACCGATAAGGGGGAACCGAAAGAGATCGCGATCGAGCCGAGCCCGGAGCTGATCGATCTGCTGTGGGGCTACTATCTCGCAACCGGCGCGTTCCGGCCGATCGGCCACATCATCAAGCTGCTGCCGCTCGCCAACGACAAGGACAATGTCGACAATCTCACCACCGGCAGCGCCGCAAAATTCACCCTCGCCAGCAACGCGGTGCGCGACCTGCATCTTCTCGCGCTGCTCAAATTGGCGGTGAAGACCGAGCCTAAGGAGGTCGTGGCGGTACTCAACGACGTGATCGAGACCGCCGAGACCGTCGACACCGTGCGCATGCGCAAGGAATCGCTCGCCGCAATCGAGGAGCTCAAGCAGAAGGGTCCGAACTCCAAGCGCGAGCTCAGCGGCTGGGGCCAGGTCGGCCAAGGCGCGCTGTCGATGGGTTGCGTTGTCGCCGCCGCCACCGGCCAGATCGAGCTCGGCATTCCCTGCGTGATCGGCGGCGCCGCCTACTCGGCCGGGCTGCAATATATTTCGCATTAGCTCAGCCCCGCGGCGGTGGCGCTACGCCAGCGCCCGCAACTGCGCCTCAAGCGCGGCGTACGCCTTGTCCGGCGCGACCCAGGCAAAATCGGGAAGCTGGTTGCGGAACCAGGTCAGCTGCCGCTTGGTGTATTGGCGGGTCTCGCGTTTGGCCGCCTCGACCGCGTCGGCAAGGCTGATCTCGCCGCGCAGGTGGCGAATGAGCCACGGCACGCCGTGCGCCTTCATCGCCGGCAGGTCGCGGTCGAGGTCGCGCGCCGCAAGCGCGCGTACCTCATCGAGCGCGCCGGCGGCGATCATGGCGTCGAAGCGCGCGTCGATGCGGCGAGCGAGCTCCTCGCGCTCCGGCATCAGAAAGATTTTCGCCGCCAGCGCCGGATCGAGCACCGCGGGCTTGCCCGCCTCGTGCCATTCGATGAGCGAGCGGCCGGTCGCCAGCACCACCTCGAGCGCGCGCGTGATC
>JASHXX010000208.1 GCA_030043335.1 Xanthobacteraceae bacterium | reverse complement strand
GCTCGCGGCGCGCCTCCCTGCGCGCGAGGTGCCAGCGCTCGCGGGCGAGATCGAGGCGCGTCTGGCGCGCTCCGCCGGCAATGATCGCGCCCGCCGCGTCGCGCTTGTCGGCCTGCGCGGCGCCGGCAAATCGACGCTAGGGCGGATGCTCGCCCAACATTTCGGCTGGCCCTTCATCGAGCTCGACCGCCTCGTCGAGGCCGATTACGGCGCCAGCATTTCCGACCTGATCGAGATGGCCGGGACGGCGACGTTCCGCCGTCACGAGCGCAGTGCGCTCGAGCGCGTGATCGCCGAGCACGACGCTGCGGTGATCACCACGGCCGGCGGCATTGTCGCCAATCCCGAAACCTATGCGCTGCTGTTGCGCCACACGCACACGGTGTGGATCAAGGCGCAGCCGCAGGAGCACATGAGCCGGGTGATTGCGCAGGGCGATTTTCGGCCGATGGCGCAAAACCGCCAGGCGATGGCCGACCTCGTGGCCATTCTCGAGGCGCGCCGCGCCGACTATGCCCGCGCCCAGGCCGAAATCGACACCGCGGGCGATTCCGTGGATGAGAGCTTTGCCAAGCTGTTGCGAATCGTCACGCGGTTGATCGGGGAGTAGCAGTCGTGACGATTGCCGACGAGGGCTTTCTCGATCTGCCGCCGCTGCGGCTCGAATATCGCATGATCGGGCCGCGGCCTGGCGCAGCGCCGACGATCGTGATGCTGCATGAGGGCCTTGGCTGCGTCGGGCTATGGGGCGCATTCCCCGCTGAGCTTGCCGCAGCGACCGGCGCCGGCGTCTTTGTCTATTCGCGTGCCGGCTACGGCAAGTCGAGCCCCGGGCCGCTGCCGCGCACCATCTCGTTCATGCATGAGGAGGCATGCGAGGTGGTGCCGCGGGTCCTCGCCGCGATCGGCTTTCAGCGCGGTATCCTGTTCGGGCACAGCGACGGCGCCTCGATCGCCACCATTTACGCCGGTACCGTGCAGGATCACCGCGTGCGCGGCCTGGTGCTGATGGCGCCGCATTTTTTCACCGAGGAAATCGGGCTCGCCGAGATCCGCCGCGCCGGCGAGGAATTCCGCTCCGGCACGCTGCGGGAAAAACTCAAGCGCTGGCACGCCGATGTCGATTGCGCGTTCCTGTCCTGGAACGAGCCATGGCTCAGTCCGCAGTTCAAAGCCTGGGACATCACCGAGGCGCTCGGCTATATCCGCGTGCCGATCCTGATCGTGCAGGGCGCGGACGATCAATATGGCACGCTCAAGCAGGTCGAAGCGGCACAGCAGGAATGCTTCTGCCCGGTTGAGACCGCGGTTCTGCCGGGCGTGCGCCACTCGCCGCATCGCGATGCGCCGGAACCGACGCTGCGGACGGTTTCGGGCTTTATCAACCGGCTGCTGCGCGACCATCACGAAGGCGAGTGGCGCGCCGATTCGGGGGTTGCGGCCTGATGAATTATAGTACATATCTGCCAAGGAAACGGCCATGCACTATAGTACAGCTCCGCGCGCACAGGCATCCGGGATGAGCGAGGCGCATCACGCCGCCGAGCGTCCGCTGGCGGACGGCCGCTCCCGGATCGATTTCCAGACCGAGCCGTCGCGCTATCGCCACTGGAGGCTCAAGATCGACGGCGACATCGCCACGTTGTTTCTCGATGTCGACGAGAAGGCCACGCTGTTCGAGGGCTACGACCTCAAGCTCAATTCCTACGATCTCGGCGTCGACATCGAGCTTGCCGATGCGATCGAGCGGCTGCGCTTCGAGCATCCGCAGGTCCGCGCAGTCGTGCTGCGCTCGGGCAAGCCGCGGGTGTTCTGCGCCGGCGCCAATATCCGCATGCTCGCCGGCGCGAGCCACGCCCACAAGGTCAATTTCTGCAAGTTCACCAACGAGACCCGCAACGGCATCGAGGATTTGAGCGAGAATTCGGGGCTTGCCACCATCTGCGCCATCAACGGCACAGCGGCGGGCGGCGGCTACGAGCTCGCGCTCGCGGCCGACCACATCATTCTGGTGGATGACGGCTCCTCGGCGGTGTCGTTGCCGGAATTGCCGCTGCTCGCGGTGCTGCCGGGGACCGGCGGCCTCACCCGCGTCGCCGACAAGCGCAAGGTGCGCCGCGACCATGCCGATTTCTTCTGCACTACCGAAGAGGGGGTGAAGGGCAAGCGGGCGCTCGAATGGCGGCTGGTCGACGAAGTGGTGCCCGGCTCGAAATTCGAGGACGCGATCGCCGCGCGGGCGCACGAATTTGCGGCACGTTCCCACCGCGGCGAGGCCAAACAAGGCATCAAGCTCGCGCCACTGGCGCGCAGCTTTTCGCCGGACGGCGTCGAATATGGCTCGCTCAGTGTCGAGTTCGACCGCGGCGCGCGGATTGCCATCCTCACACTGCGGGGCCCCACCGTGCCGCCGCCGGCGACGGCCGAAGCGATGGCGGCGCTCGGCGCCGCGTTCTGGCCGCTGGCGCTCGCGCGCGAGCTCGATGACGCGATCCTCCATATCCGGCTCAACGAGTTCGACGTCGCCGCGATCGTGTTCAAATCCTCCGGCGATCCCGGCGAGGTCATCGCCTATGAGCACTTCCTCGACGTCAACCAGGATCATTGGCTCACCCGCGAGATCCGGCATCTGTGGAAACGCGTCCTTAAGCGCGTCGATCTCACCTCGCGCTCGCTGGTGACGCTGATCGAACCAGGTTCGTGCTTTGCCGGCACGCTCGCGGAGCTCGCCTTCGCCAGCGACCGCTCCTACATGCTGCTCGGCCGCCGCGAGGGCGACAACAGGCCGCCGGCGACGATCGCGCTGACCGAAGCGAATTTCGGCGCCTATCCGATGTCGAACGGGCTGACTCGGCTCGAGAGCCGCTTTCTCGCCAACCCCGCTGACCTTGAAGCGGCAAAGGCCGAGCGCGGCAAGATGCTCGACTCCGAAACCGCGCAGCGGCTGGGGCTCGTCACCTTCGCGCCCGACGACATCGACTGGGACGACGAGGTGCGCGTGTTCCTCGA
>JASHXX010000207.1 GCA_030043335.1 Xanthobacteraceae bacterium | reverse complement strand
GATCGTCGCGTCGCTGGTCGCCGGCCTCGCCACCACGCCTTGCGCCGCCTATCACTTTCACCGCCTCACGCCCTATGGCGTGCTCGCCAACCTGCTCGCCATGCCGATCGTCTCCGGCTGGGTCATGCCGATGGGCATCCTCGGCGTCATCGCCATTCCGTTCGGCTCCGACGCCGAGTTCTGGCGGCAAATCGGCTGGGGCATCGAATGGATGGACGCCGTGGCGCTGTGGGTGGCGGGTGACGCGGTTGCGCTGGAGCGGCGTCGCGCTCGCTGTGCTTGCCGTTGTCTGGGCGGTGCGCACGCCGGCGCCGAACGTGCTGATATCCGCCGACGGGCGGACCTTTGCCGTGCGCGGTGCCGACGGCCGGCTCGCGTTTCATCACGGCGGCGGCGACACCTTTGCGGTCCGTGAATGGCTGGCCGCCGACGCCGATGGCCGTGACGTCCACGATACGACGCTCGGCGCCGGCGTCGCCTGCGACCCGGCGGGCTGTCTCGGCAAGCTCGCCGACGGCGGCCTCGTGTCCTATGTGCTTGCGCCCGACGCGTTCGAAGAGGATTTCCGGGGGGCCCTCCTTGTCGTGACGACGCGCGATGCGCCGCCGCACTGCGCCGCGATGGCTCAGGCTTCGTTATGGAGGCGGCGCGCTCTGAGGGTTTCGACCGCCCCGGGGCGCTGCGGCCGGCACGAAGCGGCGCCGCTGGCGGTCCGGAAGCTGCGGCCGAAGCGCCGACCGCATCGCCAGCGCCGCCGCGCGACGCCACGCCGCGGCCGGAGGATCTGCAGCCGGATGATTAGAGTGACGATCGCTTCTTGTTGAAGCGATCGTCACTCTAACTCTTTAGTGGAGCATGATCTTTTCGGAAGACCGGCTCCCGCTTTTCCGGATCATGCTCTAATAGCGCCGGAACAGCCCGACCAGTTTGCCCTGAATGCGCACTCGGTTGGGCGGCAGGATGCGCACCTCGTGCGCCGTGTTGGCGGGCTCGAGCGCGATCGAAGCGCCGCGGCGCCGGAAGCGCTTGAGGGTCGCTTCCTCGTCGTCGATCAAGGCGACGACGATGTCGCCGGTATCGGCGACGTCGCTGCGTTTGAGCAGCGCAATGTCGCCGTCGAGGATGCCGGCATCGATCATCGAATCGCCGCGCACCTCGAGCGCGAAATGCTCTCCGGTGGTGAGCAGCTCCGGCGGCATGTTGATGGTGGAGCTGCGGGTCTGGATCGCCTCGATCGGCGTGCCGGCGGCGATGCGGCCCATCACCGGCACGGCAACCGGGCGGCCGCCCTCGTCCTCGGAGGCGGCGCGCACCCGCCCGAGATTGCCCTCGATCACGCTCGGCGTGAAGCCGCGGCTGCGGCTCGAGGCAATCCCATGCGCGACTGATTCGGGCAGCTTGATCACCTCGATCGCGCGCGCCCTATTGGGCAAGCGCCGGATGAAGCCGCGCTCCTCGAGCGCAGTAATCAGGCGGTGAATGCCCGATTTCGAGCGCAGGTCGAGCGCGTCCTTCATCTCGTCGAAGGAGGGTGGAACGCCGGCCTCCTTGAGGCGCTCATGGATAAAACGCAAGAGCTCGGCTTGCTTGCGTGTGAGCATCGGCGCTCCCCCTGCTGGCCGCTCCCGCGGCTGAAACAAATCATGAACAGACACTATCCGTTCCATATGTGTTCCGCAAGCATTTAATTTGACGTGAATAAGTCGAGCGCCGGGCCCAAGAGCCCTTTAACGCTGGGACTTAAGCTTTGCGGACCGATTCCATTGGCGAAAACGTTTCGCCCAACGCATTCGCGGACCGGCAGTCTTTCGCTGTCTGGTGTGACTTCGACCCCGAACGTGACCGATGGCGGCCGCGGCTGGCTCGGCCGCGGTCGGCGGCGGCTGCGACTACCAGTTCGGTGTCCCCGGCTGGGGCTTCGGAGATCTCGTCATCGGCGCGTTCGGCGACTACGACTTCATGGCCTCCGCGGCAGCAACGCCTTCCAGAATAACGGCCTCGGCGGAGTGTTCGGCGCGCCCACTACGGGGACCGCCAACGAATCGGGAGGCTGGTCTGTCGGCGGCCGGCTCGGTTTTCTGCCCTACCCGAACCTGATGCCCTTCGTATCTGCCGGTTACACCCAGACGCGCTTCGACCAGGTCAACTTGACCTTTACGAACACCGGTTTGCCGACGAACGGGTTCCTTCCGGCGACGACGTACAGCGGCTGGTTCCTCGGCGGCGGCTACGAATACAGGGTGCCGTGGGCGTCGGGCCTCTATTGGAGGACGGAGTATCGGTTTTCCGAGTACCAGTCGCAGAACATTCCGCTGCTAGGTCCGGGCGCAAACCCGGGGTTCGGACAGCATGCTACGCCGAACGTCCAGACGGTCACCACTTCGCTGGTGTGGAAATTGAACTGGGCCTCACCAGGCGCGATGCACTGGTAATGGCGAAGTAACGATCGCCACCGCTCCTGCTGATAACAAGAGAGCCCGGGACGCAAGTCCCCGGCTCTCTGCTTGCGGCGAACAGCGAGAGCTAAAGCTTTCATCGTCATTGCGAGCCAACTGGTCCGGCCCGACGTGGCCGGCCCGATGACAGGCTCCGCGAAGCAGTTTCGTCGCTATCGCTCCTCGCAATGATGACCATTGCCCAGCTCTAAATCACCGGGCGCTAGCGCTCGAGCCTGATGATGGCGCAGCGGCTGCCGGCTTTTGCCGCCGGCGCAAAAGGCTCGCGGACCAACAGACAATCGGCGTTGGCGAGCGGCGCCATCATCGAGGAGTCCTGGATCGGGAAGGCGGTGACCACGTCGCCGTCCGGGCTGTGCTTGAGCGTCGCCCGCAAATAATCGACACGCTCGTCGTTCTCCGCAAGATCGCAGCCGAGCAGGGCGGTTTGCGTCCGCGGCGCGAGGTCGCTGCGGCCGGCGAGGCGGCGGATGAGCGGGACTAGAAACAAGAGCGCGCAGACGAACGCCGAGACTGGATTGCCGGGGACGCCGAGCACGTGAATCGCGCCGAGCCGGCCGTACATCAGCGGGCGGCCGGGCCGCAGCGCCAATTTCCAGAACGACAGCGTCATGCCCTCGGCGGTAAACGCCTTCTGCACGAGATCGTAGTCGCCGACGGAGGCGCCGCCGCTGGTGAGCAGGATGTCGACGCCGAGGTCGCGGGCGCGCCGGACCGCGGCGACCGTCGCATCGAGCCGGTCGCCGACGATGCCGAGGTCCTCGACTTGCGCGCCTTCCGCGCGCGCGAGCGCAGTGAGCGCGAAGGTGTTGGAGGAGACGATCTGCCCGGGCGCGGGCTGCGTGCCGGGCGGCACCAGTTCGTCGCCGGTCGCAAACACGGCGACCCTCGGGCGGCGGTGGACGCGAACGCGCGGGTGGTTCATGGCGGCAGCAAGTGCGATGTCCCGGGCGGTGAGCCGCCGGCCGGCCGACAGCAGCGTTTCGCCCGCCTTGAAGTCGAGCCCTTGCGCGCGGATATGCCGCCCGCGCGTTGCCGGCTTTTCGACCTCGATCCGGTCGCCGTCACGCTTGGCGTGCTCCTGGATCACGATCGTATCGGCGCCCGCCGGCATCACGCCGCCGGTAAAAATCCGCGCTGCCTCGCCGGGACCGACCGCACCTGCAAACGGCCGGCCGGCGGAAACCTCGCCGATCACTTTGAGCTGCGTCGGGACATTGGCCACGTCGGGCGAGCGCACGGCATAGCCGTCCATGGCCGAGACGTCGGCCGGCGGCTGGGTGCGCAGCGCCTTGAGATCGGCGGCGAGCACGCGCCCGCAAGCTTCGCCAAGCGGCGCCTCCTCGGCAGCAAGCGGAGCGGCCTGCGTGAGCACGCGTTCGAGCGCCTCAGCGACCGACAGCAACGCCACATCCTACTCCTCTGCGCGATAATGGCCGCTGCGGCCGCCGCGCTTTTCGATGAGCCGGATGCCCTCGATCCGCATGCCGCGGTCGAGCGCCTTCGCCATGTCATAGATGGTAAGGCAGGCGACCGCGGCGGCGGTGAGCGCCTCCATCTCCACGCCGGTTGATCCCGCGACCTTCACCCGCGTCTTCACCACGAGGCCGGGCAGTGTGGCGTCGGGCTCGATATCGACCTCGACCTGCGAGATCGCGAGCGGGTGGCAGAGCGGGATTAATTCGTGGGTGCGCTTTGCCGCCATGATGCCGGCGATGCGGGCGGTACCGAGCACATCGCCCTTCTTGGCGTCGCCCTTGCGCACGATGTCGAGCGTCGAGGCTTGCATCAGCACGCGCCCCTCGGCGCGTGCTTCGCGCTCGGTCACCGCCTTGGCCGAAACGTCGACCATATGGGCTTCGCCCCGGGCACCGAGATGCGTGAGCTTCGGCCGCGCCACCGCATTCACCGGGCAGACGCGAGTGCGCCCTCGCGCGCGATGAGCGCGCGCGTTGCCGCCGCGACGTCGCGCTGGCGCATCAGGCTTTCGCCGACCAGGAAGGTCGAGATTCCGGCGCCGGCGAGCCGCGCCAGATCTTCGGGCGTGAAGATGCCACTCTCGCCAACGATGACGCGTCCGGCCGGAACCAGACGCGCCAGCTGTTCGCAGGTCGCAAGCGTCGTCGCGAAGGTCTTGAGGTCGCGGTTGTTGATGCCGATGAGCCGCGATTTCAGGCGCAATGCCCGCGTCAGCTCTTCCTCGTCGTGCACCTCGATAAGGACGTCGATGCCGAGCGCGAACGCCGCGGCCTCGAGCTCCGCGGCGCATGCCTCCTCAACCGCCGCCATGATGATGAGGATGCAGTCGGCGCCCGCGGCGCGGCTTTCGACCACCTGATAGGGGTCGTACATGAAGTCTTTGCGCAGCACCGGCAGCGAGCAGGCCGCGCGCGCTTGGCGCAGGTGATCGATATCGCCCTTGAAGGAGGGCGCGTCGGTCAGGACCGAGAGGCAGGTGGCGCCGCCCTCCTGATACGCAGCCGCGAGCGCGGACGGATCGAAGTCGGCCCTGATCAGTCCCTTCGACGGGCTCGCCTTTTTGATCTCGGCGATGAGCGCATAGTCGCCTGCCGCCAGCCGGCGCTCGATCGCGGCCAGGAAACCGCGCGGAGCGCGCGCAGCCTTGGCTTCGCGCTCCAGCACGGCGAGCGGGCGCTGGCGCTTCGCCGCGGCGATTTCGGCGCGCTTATAGGCGGCGATGGCGGCCAGAATGTTACTCATTGGACACCGCGATCAAGCGATCAAGCCGCCCCTCGGCTTCGCCGGAATCGACCGAGTGGGCGGCCGCATGCAGCCCGTCTTTGAGGTCTTTCGCCTTGCCAGCGACCACCAGGGCAGCGGCCGCGTTGAAGAGCGCCACGTCGCGAAACGCGGATTCCCTGCCCTCAAGGACGTTCTGCACCGCCTTGGCGTTCGCCGCCGCGTCGCCGCCGCGTAGCGCTTCCGGCTTGACCTTGCGCAGGCCGAATTCCTCGGGCGCGATCTCAAAGGTCTCCAGCGCGCCGTTTTCGAGCGCGGCGACGCTGGTCGGCCCAGACGTGGTGATCTCATCGAGCCCGTCGGAGCCGTGCACCACCCAGATCCGCTTGGCGCCGAGGTTCTTGAGAACCTGCGCCAGCGGCTGGATCCATTGTTTGGAGAACACACCGATCATCTGCCGCCGCACGCCGGCGGGATTGGCGAGCGGACCGAGCAGGTTGAAGATCGTGCGCGTGCCGAGCTCGACCCGCGTCGCCGCCACGTTCTTCATCGCCGGATGGTGTGCCGGCGCGAACATGAAGCCGATTCCGGCTTCGCCGATGCAGCGGGCGATGGCGTCGGGGGTGAGATCGATCTTGACGCCGAGCGCGGTGAGCACGTCGGCGGCGCCCGAGCGCGAGGACAGCGCCCGATTGCCGTGCTTGGCGACCGGCACGCCGGCGCCGGCGACGATCAGCGCGGCGCAGGTGGAGATGTTGAACGAGCCCGAGGCGTCGCCGCCGGTGCCGACGATGTCGATCGCGTCGGGCGGCGCGTTGACGCGCAGCATCTTGGCGCGCATGGTGCTGACCGCGCCGGTGATCTCATCGACGGTCTCGCCGCGCACCCGCAGTCCCATCAGCAGCGCGCCCATCTGCGAGGGCGTTGCCTCGCCCGCCATCATCTGCTCGAAGGCGCCGGCCGCCTCCTCGCGCGTCAGCGCGGCGCCGGTCGCGACCTTGCCGATGAGCGCCTTGAATTCGTCGGTCACTGTGCTGGCTCGCAATTTGCCGTTCGTCCGGCGGCGGCCAGTGTGGCGAGGGGGCCGCCCTTGTCAATGATCGAAACGGGTCACGGAGCGGCGGCGGGCGCAGCGCTGCGCTCCGGCCCGGACGCGCTCGCGCGTCGCGGCGCTGCATGCCGGCGGCCGTGCGCCTTATTCCAGGTGTCGGCGATGTCGAGGAAGTTCTTCAGCATCAGGTGGCCGTGCTCGGAAGCGATGCTCTCGGGATGGAATTGCACGCCGTGCACCGGCAGGTTCGCGTGCGCAAGCCCCATGACCAGGCCGTCGTCGGTGTCCGCGCTCACGCTGAGTTGGTTCGGCAGGGTCGCGCGCTCGACGACGAGCGAATGGTAGCGCGTCGCATGGAACGGCGCGTTGATGCCGCGAAAGATGCCGGCGCTGCGGTGCCGGATCAGCGACAGCTTGCCGTGCACCGGCGCCGGCGCGCGGACCACCTTGCCGCCGAAGGCCTGGCCGATCGCCTGGTGGCCGAGACAGACGCCAAGAATCGGAATCTTGTTGGCAACGGCGGCGATCAGGTCGAGGCAGATGCCGGCCTCGTTCGGCGTGCACGGGCCGGGCGAGAGCACGATGGCGTCGGGATCGGCGGCCACGATCGCCGCGCTGGTGATCTTGTCGTTGCGGTGGACGCGAACCTGCGCCCCGAGCCCGCCGAGGTAATGCACCAAATTGAAGGCGAAGCTGTCGTAATTGTCGATCAGGACGATCATACGCGTCACACTCGATTCACAACGCCTTGACGATCTCTTCGGTCATCTTCTTGGCGTCGCCGAACAACATCATCGTATTGTCGCGATAGAACAGGGTGTTGTCGATACCGGCGTAGCCGGAGGACAGCGAACGCTTGATGAACATGACCGTGTTCGCCTTCCACACTTCGAGCACCGGCATGCCGAAGATCGGCGACGAGGGGTCCTCCTTCGCCGCCGGGTTGGTCACGTCGTTGGCGCCGATGACGAAGGCGACGTCGGTCTGGGCGAATTCCGAGTTGATGTCCTCGAGCTCGAACACCTCGTCGTAGGGGACATTGGCTTCCGCGAGCAGCACGTTCATGTGGCCGGGCATGCGGCCGGCAACCGGATGGATCGCGTATTTGACTTCCACCCCTTCGGCCTTGAGCTTGTCCGCCATCTCGCGCAGCGCGTGCTGCGCCTGCGCCACCGCCATGCCGTAGCCGGGCACGATGATGACCTTGGCCGCATTTTTGAGGATGAAGGCGGCGTCATCCGCCGAGCCCTGCTTGACCGGCCGCTGTTCCGTTGCATGTGCGGCTGCGACCTCGCCGCCGAAGCCGCCGAGGATCACCGAGATGAACGAGCGGTTCATGCCCTTGCACATGATGTAGGACAGGATCGCGCCGGACGAGCCGACCAGCGCGCCGGTGACGATCAGCGCCGAATTCCCGAGCGTGAAGCCGATGCCCGCGGCCGCCCAGCCGGAATACGAATTGAGCATCGAGATCACCACCGGCATGTCGGCGCCGCCGATCGGGATGATGATCAGCACCCCGAGCAGGAACGAGGCGAACGCCAGCAGCCAGAACGCCAGATGCTGCTCGTCGCGCACGAACCAGACGATCAGCGCGACGATCGCGACCCCGAGCGCGATGTTGATGGCGTGCCGCGCCGGCAGCATGATCGGCGCTCCGCTCATGCGCCCGTCGAGCTTGAGGAAGGCGATGACCGAGCCGGTGAAGGTGACGGCGCCGATGGCGACGCCGAGCGACATTTCGATGAGGCTTTGGGTGTGGATATTGCCGACGGTGCCGATGCCGAAGGCGGCCGGCGAATAGAGCGCACCTGCCGCCACCAGCACCGCGGCCATGCCGACCAGCGAGTGAAAGGCGGCGACGAGCTGCGGCATCGCCGTCATCGGCACCCGGCGGGCGATCAAGGCGCCGGTGCCGCCGCCCAGCGCCATGCCGACGACCACCAGTCCCCACGCGACCGCATCCGCGGGGGGATGCCAGGCGAGCGTGGTCACGACCGCGATCGCCATGCCGATCATGCCGAACCGGTTGCCTTGCCGGCTCGTCTCCGGGCTCGACAGCCCGCGCAGCGCCAGGATGAACAGAACGCCGGCGACCAGATAGAGCAGCGCGACCAGGCTCGGACTCATCGGCGCTACTTCTTTTTCTTCTGGTACATGCCGAGCATGCGCTGGGTCACCAGGAAGCCGCCGAAGATGTTGACCGAGGCGAACGCCAGGGCGACGAAGCCGAGCGCGCGCGCCCAGACCGGCCCGTCATCACTGGCGATGAGCGCCACCCCGACGGCGAGCAGCGCCCCGACCACGATCACCGAGGAGA
>JASHXX010000206.1 GCA_030043335.1 Xanthobacteraceae bacterium | reverse complement strand
TCGGCGCCAAGCCGCCGGTCATTCCCGATCCCGGCGGCAAGCCCGATTTCATTGCCGCGGCGCGCCGCGCCGCCCAGGCGGCCGCCGCAACCGCGCTCGAGCGTTCCCCGGGCGCCAAGGCGACCGCCGCAGCCGAACCATTGCCGAAGACGCTGACGCAGCGGCTACGCAAGCTGATCATGCCAATCGCGGTGGTGCTGATTGTCATTGGCGGGTTCCGCGTCGTGTCACGTTTGCTCGAAGCCCATTTCGAGGCCCATGACGCGGCGGCGCAGGAGGTACAAGGCGAAAAAGCCGCGGCTCCGGCGACTGCGCCTCCCGCTGCGAGCGCAACCAAACCACCCACCGCGGACGCAGGCGCCGCCCCGACCGCGAATGCCGAGACGCCGCTGCCTGGTCCCGAGCCCGGTTCGGCTCCCGAGGCGACGCCTGCGGGCCAACCGCTGAATGGCGACGCCGGCACCGGCTCGGCGGCCGACACGGCGCCGGGAGCGAGCCAACCGGAGCACAACGGCGCGGCGGCGTCGCCGCCAGCCGACATCACCGGATCGCTGCCGCGTTCATCAGCCTCGCGCAACGGCCTGTCGGCTCCTGCGGCGCCCGGCGCCCTCGACGAGAAGCTGCCGGCGACGATCGGCGCGCCGGCGTTGCGCGCGGCCGCGCTCTCGGGCGATCCCGCGGCCGCCTATGAGGTGGCGATGCGTTTTGCCGAGGGCCGCGGCGTCGCGCCGAACAACGAGGAAGCCGCGCGTTGGCTCGATCGCGCCGCCAAGCTCGGGCTGGCGCCGGCGCAGTTCCGGCTCGGCGGTCTCTATGAAAAGGGCATGGGCGTGAAGAAGAACCTCGCCACCGCGCGCGACCTCTATCAGGCCGCAGCCGACAAGGGTCATGCCAAGGCCATGCATAATCTCGCCGTGCTCTACGCCGAAGGCGTCGATGGCGCCGCCGACTATCGCACCGCATCGCAGTGGTTCCGCAAGGCTGCCGACCACGGTATCACCGACAGCCAGTACAATCTCGGCGTCCTTTACGCGCGCGGCATCGGCGTGGAGCAGAATTTCGCCGAGTCCTACAAGTGGTTCGTGCTGGCCGCCGATCGCGGCGACAAGGACGCGGCCAAAAAGCGCGACGAGGTGGCGGGCCATCTCGACCAGCAATCGCTGGCAGCCGCGCGGCTTGCCGCGCAGAACTGGACCGCTGAGCCGCAGCCGGCCGAGGCCACGGAACTCAAGACTTGGGATCCGCCGGCGAACGCGACACCGGCGCCAAAACCGAAGCCGCGATCCGCCGGCGCCAAAGCCTCGCGGCCGGACGCGGTCAAGGTCGACTGAGCTCGCACCGCGAGGCGCGGCGCGTTTACCGTTCCTAGTGGCAGAGCGATCGGTGCGATCAAATCTGCATGCCGGCGGCGCCCGGGCGGTATCCGTCGAGGCGTTGCGCGAGTAGAACGGTCTCAACGCGTAACCAGCGCCCGGACCCAACCGTGCAGATCTATCTTCCGATCGCCGATATTCCCGTCAACGTCTTCCTGGTGCTGGCGATGGGCCTTGCGGTCGGGTTCCTGTCGGGCATGTTCGGCATCGGCGGCGGCTTCCTGATGACGCCGCTTCTGATTTTCATCGGCGTGCAGCCCGCGGTCGCGGTGGCGAGCGTCACCACGCACGTGGCGGCGTCGTCGTTCTCGGGCGCGATCGCCTATTGGCGGCGCAATGCGTTCGACGGCACGCTGGCGCTGACGCTCCTTGCCGGCGGCATCGTCGGCAGCGCCGCCGGGGTCGCGTTGTTCACCTGGCTGCGCACGCTCGACCAGCTCGACCTGGTGATCGGGCTGTCATACGTCACCTTTCTCAGCGTGGTCGGCGTGCTAATGGTCGCCGAGAGCGTCCGCGCCATCAACCGCAGCCGCCATGGCAAACCGGCCGAATTGCGCCGGCCGGGGAGCCACGTCTGGTTTCACGGCTTGCCGCTGAAGCTGCGCTTCAAGCGCTCGAAGGTCTATGTGTCGGCGATCCCGGTGCTTGCGATCGGCTTCATCATCGGCGTCATCGGCGCCGTTATGGGCATCGGCGGCGGCTTCTTGCTGGTGCCGATGCTGATCTATCTGGTGCGGGTGCCGACCGCGACGGTGATCGGTACCTCGATGGTCCTGATCTTCATCACCATGACCGCGACGACGGTGCTGCACGCCGCCACCAATCATCTGGTCGATGCCGTGCTCGCGCTGATCTTGATGGTCGGCGGGGTGATCGGCGCGCAGTTCGGAGCGCATGCCGGGCAGCGTATCCGCGGCGAATGGCTGCGGCTTCTCCTCGGCCTCTTGGTGCTTTCGGTCGGCTTGCGGTTTGCCTTCGAGCTGGTGCTGCGGCCGGACGACCTCTATTCGATCCGGCTGATCGGGGGCGGGGTATGAGGACGGCATTCGCGGCGGCGCTCATCATCGCCGGCGTCCTCGGCGCTAGGCCGGCCGCGGCCGAGCGTCTGGTCGCCTCGCTCACCAATCATCACGTGATGATCACGTCGAACTATACCGGCGTCGAGCTGGTGCTATTCGGCTCGGTCGAGCCGGACGCCGCGAGCCTCGGCCGGCGCGGACCTTACGATATCGTCGCCACCATCACCGGGCCGCGGGAATCGCTGCGCACGCGGCGCAAGCAGCGCGTCCTCGGCATCTGGGTCAACACCCAGGCGCGCACCTTCGTCGATCCGCCCGCCTACCTCGCGGTGTTGGCGAACCGGCCGCTGGACGCCATAACCAGCGCCGACAATCTGCGGCGGATGCAGCTCGGGATTGCCAACACGCCGCTGCCGGAGCTCATTCACAACGATATCGGCGAGGTCAGCAACGATCCGTTCCGCGCGGCGCTGGTGCGGTTGATGGGCGAGCGCGGCCTCTACAGCGAACAGTCGAACGCAGTGACGTTCCTGACACCCACACTCTTCCGCGCCGCGATCGCGCTGCCGGCCCAGGTGCCGATCGGCGACTACGCCGTCGACGTCAAGCTGTTCGCCGGCGGCAATTTGATCGCGCATACCGATTCGGCCTTCGAGATCGTCAAGGTCGGCTTCGAGCAGTTCGTGGTCAACGCCGCGCGCGACCACGGCATCCTCTACGGGCTCGCGATCGCGATGATGGCGCTCCTGACCGGCTGGATCGCGAGCGTGGCGTTCCGGCGCGATTGATTTTCAATCCGGCAGGCATCGCTCCCCGGCGATGGCATAGACGCGGCGCTCGCCGAGCATGAGCGCAGTGAAGCCGAGCGTACCGAAAAGAATCGCGATCGCGCGGTCGCGCACATTGAGGCCGCCGGCATAGGCGCCGAACGCCGGCATCACCAGCCTGCTGCCGTCGCTGGCGAAACAGCGCCGGCTGACCGCACGGCCGCGCCGGACGACGCGCGCGACCGGATGCAGATGGCCGGCGATCTCGCCGCCGCAGCCGTCGTCCGCGGGCTCGTGACGAAAAGTCAGTGGGCCGAATGACAAGGCGTCCGCGAAATCGCCGCCGACGCCCTTGGCCGGATCGGGATCATGATTGCCGGCGATCCAGACCCAATCGCGGCCGCGCTGGAGTTTCGCGAGCGCGGCGCGGTCGGCGCCGCTCATGCGCAACGGCCCGCCGCC
>JASHXX010000205.1 GCA_030043335.1 Xanthobacteraceae bacterium | reverse complement strand
GTTTCGCCACCCATCCCAGCACGCCGGCGCATTCCATCCCGCCGGAGAATATGAGGCGGCTGCCCGCGCCCTCCGGCACAACTTCGAGGCTCGCCTCGAAGTGGCGCATCGGGCCGTTGGTGAACTCGCGGGTCTGCGTCGCCCGCCGGTTCTGCTGCCATTCGCCGAAGCTCTCCTGCCACTTCAACTGCAGCGGCCCGATCCCGGCGGTCGCGTAGCGACGCACGCGACCCTCGGCATCCGCACGCTCCTCGACCCGATAGAGCGGGGAGCCGGCGATGGCGTTCACGCTGGCGGTATCGGCGACGAACGGCCAAATCGCCTCAGGCGGCTTGGCGAAATGCCGCTCCCTGCGATAGTGAAAGACGCTCTTTTTCATCGCCAGATTTCCAGCTTCGGTAGGAGTTTCCCGCCGTGGAAGATACGTCAGATCGCTGGCGGCGGTTTCGCGGACATCATACTGCAGTGCCGCAAACTTATGTCGGGCGATCGGTCCAAGCCTCAGTTCAGCGGAGCAGCCGACCATACCGGCGCGAGCGGCGCTTGCCCTTGACGGTGGATGCGAGCCGTCCTGGAAACTAAGTAACACGGTCAGACTTGCAACGCGTGGGCTAAATCGCGCAAGCTGCGGTGATGCGGCGTCGAAACGGTAAAGTTTTGCCACTCCTTCCCAGCCACAAGCATTGGAGCGTCCGGTGAATCGCCGATCCCTGCTGACATCCGCCCTTGTTGCGTTGGCCGCGCGGCGGCTTCCGCTCCCCGCTTGGATAGGCTCCGCGCAGGCAGCCGGTCCCGAATGGCAGCACGGCATATCGCCGTTCGGCGAATTGAAGTATCCGCCCGGATTCAAAAAATTCGACTACGTCAACGCCAGCGCGCCGAAGGGCGGCACGGTGCGCCAGATCGCGCTGGGCACCTACGACAACTTCAACATGGTGGTTGATGGCATCAAAGGCACCCTGGTCCAGGGCATCGAGCTCAACTACGACACGCTGCTGGTTGCCGCGCTCGATGAGGTATCGAGCGCGTACGGACTCATCGCCGAGGGCGTGCGCTGCCCCGAGGATTTTTCCTCGGCCATCTTCAAGCTGCGCGCCGAGGCAAAGTGGCACGACGGCACGCCGGTTACGCCGGATGACGTGATTTTCTCCTACGAGACGTTCAAGAAACTGAGTCCCCAGATCGCCGCCGGCTACATGAACGTGGCCAAGGTCGAGAAGAGCGGCGACCGCGAGGTCACCTTCGTGTTCAAGGGAGGCGGCCACCACCGCCTGCCCGAAGTCCTCGGCCAGCTCATCGTCTTGCCTAAGGCGTGGTGGCAAGGCGCCGACAGCGACGGCAAGAAGCGCGACATCAGCGCAACCACGCTCGAGCCGCCGCTCGGCTCGGGGCCCTACCGCATCAAGGAGTTTACGGCGGGCCGCAGCATCGTCTTCGAGCGGGTCAAGAACTATTGGGGCGCAGCCGTCAACGTCAATATCGGCCGCGATAATTTCGACGAGGTGCGGTTTGAATATTTCCGCGACGGCACCGCCGCGCTCGAAGCCTTCAAGGCGGACGCCGCCGATTGGCGCATCGAGAACAGCGCCAAGAGCTGGGCCACCGCCTATGATTTCCCGGCGGTCGCCGACAAACGCGTCCTGCTCGAAGAATTTCCGATCAACAATGTCGGCCTGATGCAGGCATTTGCCTTCAACATCCGCCGCGCCAAATTTCAGGATCCGCGGGTGCGGCTGGCGTTCAACTACGCCTTCGATTTCGAAGAAATGAACAAGCAGATCTTCTTCGGCCAGTACAAGCGCATCGCCAGTTACTTCGCCGGCACCGATCTTGCCGCCACCGGCCTGCCGACCGGACGCGAACTCGATCTGCTGGAGAAGCTGCGCGACAAGGTTCCCGCCGATGTCTTCAAAAAGCCGTATGCCAATCCGGTCGGCGGCGATCCCGCCGCCGTGCGCGGTAATACGCGCGAGGCGCTGCGCCTGTTCAAAGAGGCCGGTTACGAGGTGCGCGACCAGCAGATGGTCAACGCCAAAACCGGCGAGCCCTACGCGGTCGAGTTTCTCGGCAACAGCCCGCTATTCGAGCGCGTCTTCCTGTTCTACAAGCCGTCGCTCGAGCGGCTTGGTATCACCGTCGACGTGCGCACGGTCGACGAGGCGCAATATGAAAACCGGCTGCGCGCCTGGGACTTCGACGTCATTACCTACGCCTGGCGAGAATCGCAGCTGCCCGGCCACGAGCTGAGCGATTATTGGACCTCGCAGGCCGCCGACGAAGCCGGCTCGGACAACATGATCGGCATCAAGAACCCGGCGGTCGATGCGCTGGTCGAGCATGTCATCGCCGCCAAGACCTATGACGACCTCCTCGCCGCGGCGCGAGCGCTCGACCGCGTGCTGTTGTGGAACAACTACGTCGTGCCGCAGTGGAGCTACAGCAAGTTGCGCACCGCGCGCTGGGATCGATTCAGCCATCCCGAGCCGTTGCCGAAATACGGTATCTCAGCCTTCCCGGCGCTGTGGTGGTGGGATGCGGAGAAGGCGGCCAAGCTGGCAAGCCGCCAGTGACTTAAGTCGCGCCGTGGCGCCGCAATTCCCGGCGGCGCCTGCGCCGACCGGGAATCGCTAGCCGCCGCCGGCGCAATCGCCGCGAGATCGTAGGCAGTTCTCCCCGAATCGGATACGATTCGCCGAGGCGAATCACCGCGCCTGGGCTTGGTGGGAGGCCTGGAAGTGACCAGCACCATCATCACAGTAGCCACCATGAAGGGCGGCAGCGGCAAGAGCACGGTCGCGAGCTGCCTTGCGGTCTATTGGCATCTGCGCGGCCGGCGCCCGACGTTGATCGACGCCGATCCGCAGCGCTCGATCATGCGGCTCGTCGCGCGCGAACGGGCGCTGGGCGGCGTCGCCGTGGTCGAGGACGCGACCGAGGACGCCTCGAAGACGGCGCGGCGCCTCGCCGCCGCGAGCGGCCTGGTGATCATCGATACGCCGGGGTTCCGCTCGAAAACGACGCTCGATTGTCTGGCGGCGGCCGATTTCCTGCTCGTTCCGGTTAAACCGTCGCCGTTCGACGTCGACCGCATGCTCGATACGCTCGGCATTCTGACCAGCCGGGCCGACGGCCCGCAGCCGCTGTTCCGCTGTCTCTTGACGCAGACGACGCGCGACTCGGTGATCGCCAGGCATATCCGCGCCGAACTCGCCGAAGCTGGCTTGCCGGTCCTGCAAAACGAGATGACGAACCGCGTCGCCTATCCCGAAGCCTCGCTCTGGGGCGCGACGCCGAGTCTGATCAGCTGGAAAGGACCCGCCGCGCGGGAGATCGCCGCGATCGCCGACGAGCTCGACATGGCGCTCGGCGTCCAGCAGGCAGCCGCATGACTCGCAAACAGCTTCCGAAAGCCATCCGAACCAATGACGCTGCGGGAAAGGGCGCCGCAGCTGCCGTCGCGGACGAAGCGGCGCGAACGTCGGCGGCCGCTCTCGGGCACGATGCGTTCGAGGCCGAGCCCGCGCCGGTCACCTTCTCGCGGCCGGTCGCGAACGACCAATTCCCGGCGGTATCGATCGATGCCGGTCGGCAAGCGGTGCGGCGCCGTCTGGCGCGACGAATCGTCGAGCGACATCGGACCTACGCGGCCGTCGGCGGCCTTGCGCCGTTGCCGATCCTCAATGTCGCCGGCGTGACCGCGCTGGTGGTGCGGATGGTGAAGCAGTTGAGCGAGCTCTACGGCGTGCCATTCGAACGCGACCGGACCCGGTCACTCGTAATCGCGATCCTCGGCGGCGCCACGCCGACCGGGCTCGGCACCGCCACCGCCTCGACGCTCGCCTTCGCCCTGCCGGGAAGCGCGCTCGTCGGCCTTGCGGTCTCCGGGCTCACCGCCGGTGCCATCACCCGCGCCATCGGCCTCGTTTTCATCGAGCATTTCGAGACTGTAGCGATGCCGCTCGGCGCCGTTGAGATCGAACACGGCTGAGCAGATTTCGAGATCAGGGAATCTCGTACACCGTCGTCTGGTCGGCGATACCGCGCAGCGCCGCGTGCTGCATGGTCGGGTGCAGGCCGGAGCTTTCCAGGATCTTCGCCGACTGCGGGTTCTCAACCACCGACTTGGTCACGAAGATCGCGCGCGATGATGCGAGGCCCTGCACGCGCGCGGCGAGATTGACGGTCTGACCGAAATAGTCCTGATTGTTGTTGAGCGTGACGGCGAGACAGGGGCCTTCGTGAATGCCGATCTTGAGCAGAAAATCCTCGCTGTTCCGCTCGGCGTTGATGCGCCCCATCTCCTCGCGCATGCGCAGCGCCGCCGCCAACGCCCGGTCCGGCGTCGGGAAGGTGGCCATCACCGCGTCGCCGATCGTCTTGACCACCGCGCCGGCCTCGGACGCGACGACCTCATGCAGCACGCGGAAATGCTGACGCACGAGATCGAAGGCGACGAGATCGCCGACCCGCTCGTAGAGCGCCGTCGAGCCCTTCAGATCGGTGAACAGGAAGGTGAGGCTCGTAATCTTGAGCCGCTGGTCGACGTCGAGCGTGTCGGTGCGATAGATGTCGCGGAAGGTCTGATTGCTGAGGAGCCGCTTGGCGGTGAGGAACGGTTTGCGCTTGCCGAGCAGATGATGAAGCGGATCGGCGGCGATCCACAGCGCCGGCAACACCCGGCGATCGGTTTGATTCTCCAGCGACAGTCGCAGCGGTCCCGGCCGCATCTCCACCGTCCCGACCGGCGCCTTCACCTTGTTGAACACCATCGACAGCGATTGCCGGTCGCGCGTCGGCTCGCCCTTGACGTCCAGGAATTGCGTCCCGTGCGTCACCGGATCAAACACGATCACGAAGTCGTTCGGCAGCTGCACCGACAGCACGGCCTTCTCGCCCGGCGGCAGCTCGATCGACTCGATGGTGAATTCGGCGAGGCTCTCGCCGAGCGTTTCCGGCAAATCGACGCCCGAGCTCCAGAAGATCTGCCGGTAATATTCCACTTCCGGCAGCGTATCCGGACTATGGCCCTCGATACGACGCACCCGCGGACTGACCGTGAAGGTCACTTCGACCATCTCGTCGAGCGTCGGCGTGTAGCCCGCAGCGCACAGTCCGCAATCATACTCCTCGCGATTGACGGTCTTGAGCGTCGAGGTCGCGTCGAGCACGCCGCCGCAGCCCGGGCAAAGGACGTTCCAGGACAGCTCGAAGAGGCCGAGTCGTGCAGCATGGAGGAACGCAGCGATGGTGTGTTCGTCGTCGAGCCCGTGCTTGCTCGCGAAGGCAAGCGGATTGATCCGACACAGCTCGCGATCTAGCGCCGCGCTGACGGCGCGTTCAATCGCCGCGACGCAATCGGAATCGGCGGATTGCCGCAGCACGCTAAAGAG
>JASHXX010000204.1 GCA_030043335.1 Xanthobacteraceae bacterium | reverse complement strand
CTGCACGCTCTTGAAGGCGGAGGCGGTCTGCATCAGGCCGCCGAGCTGCATCGCGCCTGAGAAATAGACCGGGCTGACGATGACATAGGGAAAGATCACAGAGGCCTGGGTGAAGCTTTGCGTGAAGAACATCAGCCTCTTCTGCCGCTGCATGACCGCAAGCCAGTTGCCGACCACGCGGCCGAAGCGCGCCAGGTGACGCTCGCGTTCGGCGGCCTCGCCGCCGAGCGCCGCAATCTGCTCGGAATTCTCGCGGCTGCGCACCAGATTGAAGCGGAAATCGGCCTCGAAGCGCTGCTGCTGGAAATTGAGCGGAATGAGCTGCCAGCCGATCAAGTGCGTCAGCACGGTGCCGATGGCGGCGTAGAGCAACGCCGTCCACACCAGATAACCCGGTATTTCGAAGCTCGCGCCGAACAGATGCAGCGGCGCCTGCTCGGAAAGCACCCACAGGATCACGACGAACGAACAGAGCGTGACGATCGAATTGAGGAGGCCGGTGCCGATCGCCAGCGTGTATTGCACGAACATTTGCAGGTCGTCGGCGATGCGCTGGTCGGGATTGTCCGCCGCATCGCCGAGCAGCTGCATGCGGTAATGGTTGGCGGCGTCGAGCCATTGCCGGAGATAGCTCTCCGTCATCCAGCGCCGCCAGCGGATCTGCAGCCATTGATTGATGTAGGTCTGATAGACGACGAGCAGGGTGTAGACCGCCGCGAGCACGCAGAAGAACAAGATCGCGCTGACGAAGGCGTCCCAGTTGCGGTCTTGCAGCGTGTTGTAGAATCGATTGTACCACTGGTTCAGCACCACCTGGAGCGCCACCAGCGAAAGCTCGATCGCAATCACGCCCGCGAGCAGGATGCGGCCCGGCCAGCGGTCGTCCGAGCGGAAATAGGGAACGGACAGCCGCCAGATCGTGACGATCGTCGAGGCGAAGTTTCTCACGGCAGACCTCCGGTTTCTGGGCGGGGCGCGCGCCGCAGCGCCGAGCAATCAACGGATTTCGCTCGCGCTAGGGGCGACACCGGCGCCGCCGGTTCGATCGACAAAACGTCGATGGTGCACTGCACTATGCTTATTATGATGAGTTGGTCCATCGGTCGGTGTTAGAGATGGCGTTCCCGCGACGATGGCTCCATAGCGATTGCCGCGGGAGTCGCCTAGTCTGCCGGGGGTGACAAAAAATCTCGTTCGCTTGATGTCACAGGGGCGGCTCTAGCAACCAGGCTCTCGGCTCGAAGCGCGCGCAATCCAAGGGAAGGACGCCGCCTGCAGGCGTCTGCTGGGGGGAACTCGCGATGTTCACGCAAATACTCGATCCGACCGGGAACCTGTTCGTCACTTGGGTCGTAGCGCTCATTCCGTTGCTGTTGCTGTTGTTCCTGCTCGCCGTGCTGCGCCTGTCGGCCTGGCTTTCGACGCTGATCGGTTCGATCGTGACCGTTATCCTGGGCCTGTGGGTCTGGAAAATGCCGCTTGACGACGGCCTGCGCGCCTATCTCTACGGCTCCGCCACCGGCGTGTGGAACGTCGATTGGATCACTTTTTGGGGAGTGATGCTGTTCAACACGCTGGTGACCTCGGGCGTATTCGAGAACCTGCGCCGCTGGCTGGTGCAGCAGGGCACGCGCGACGTGCGCACGCAGACGATTCTGTTCGCCTGGGCTTTCGGCGCGCTGCTCGAAGGGCTGGTGGGTTTCGGCTACCCTTGGGCGTTCGTCGCGCCGATCCTCATTACGCTCGGCATTCCCGACCTCGACGCCATCCGCGTCGCCGCCATCGCCAACAACGCCCCGGTCTCCTACGGCGCGCTCGGCGCCCCAATCATCGCGCTCGCCACGGTGACGGCGGGCACGCTCGGCATGTCGTTCACCGAGCTGCTTCCGATCTACTCGGCCTCGGTCGGCAAGGTCGTCGCCATCCTCGCTCTGCTGCCGCCCTGGATCCTGCTCTATCTCGTCTCCGGCAGCAAAGGCATGTGGTCGGCTTGGCCGCTCGCCGTCGTCGGCTCGTTCGGCTACATCGCCGGGCAATTGCCGACCGCGGTCTATCTCGGTCCCTATCTGCCCGACGTCATCGGCGCCATCGTCTGCTTCGTCGCCCTGCTGCTCTTCCTCAAAATCTGGCGGCCGGCGGAGGTGATGGCCTATGGCGGCCAACCAGCCGCCGGCGAGACCCACGCCGTGGCGCACGGATTGACCAGCGGCGAGGTGGCGTGGGCCTGGTTGCCGATCGCGGTGCTGGTGGTCGTGGTCGTCGCCTGGACCGGACCGTGGTCGAACCTGCCGTCGATCCGGCTCCTGCACCTCGATGTCGCGGCGAGCTCCTCGATCACCCCCGGCGCGAAGATCACCGCCGCGTTCAACTGGACGCCGTTCGTCGGCGGCACCGCGATCCTCGCCTCATGGATCATCACCGCGATCCTGCTCCGCGTCAGCCTCAAGCAGGTCGGCGAGATTTTCGCCAAGACCTGGTCGCAGATGTGGGGCGCTTGCCTCGTCGGCGTGTTCATCTTCGGCCTCGCCTATGTGTTCAACTACTCCGGCATGGCCGGCTCGCTCGCCAGCGCCTTCTCGAAGATCGGGCCGGCGTTCATCATCGTAGCGCCGATCCTCGGCTTCATCGGCGTGGCGCTGTCCGGCAGCAACACCTCGACCAACGCGATGTTCGGCACCTTCCAGGCCCTGGTCGGCAAGATGCTCGGCTTTCCCCTGCTGCTGTTGCCGACGCTCAATTCGGTGGGCGCCGAGGTCGGCAAGCCGATCGCGCCGCAGACCGCGAGCGTCGGCGTCTCCACCAGCCGGTTCGTGCGGAACGAGGGCGAGGTGATCCGGCACAATTTCGGCTGGTGCATCGTATTGCTGATCTACCTCGTTCTCATCGGCGTCGCCTGCTATCTGTTCTTCCCCGGTATCGCGGTGCTGACAAAGGGCTAACGCGGCGAATATTGCGAATGGCGACTGGCGAAGGGGAGGCATGGCATTTCCATTCGCCGTGTCGCATTCGCCGCGCCAATGCACTTGACGCCGCGGCTCGGCGTGCGGCTTATCAACCGGCGCGGCCGTTCCGGCCGTGCTCTCTCCGCGATCTGTCCCGGAGATGACAAATGGCCAGCCTGAGCCGGCGCTTCGCCTGCGGTCTCGTCTACGCGCTTGCCGCAGGCGCGATCTGGCCAGCCGATGCCAGCGACAACGCGTTTCCGTTCGACCGCGAGCTGATGCTCGACGCGGCGCCGATGCGCGGCTCCAAGCGCGTGCCGATCCTCGAGATCGCCGAGAACGGCGCCGCCTCGATCGATCTGTGGTGCGCGAGCGCGCGCGGTCAGGCCAGCATCGCCGCCGATACGATCACCATCGTCACCGAACCGGCAGAGCCGGCGCAATGCGCGCCCGAGCGCCAGAGCGGCGACGAGAGCCTTCTCGCCGCGCTGGCGCAAGTGACGAGCTGGCGGCGCCGCGGCGACGTGATCGAGCTTCTCGGCGCGACCACGCTGCGCTTCCGGCTGATGACCAATTGAGGGGGCCGCGGCGCTGGCCTACGCCTTGGTGGCGCGCGTTATCAGGAACGGCGCATGGATGGCATTGTCTTCGTAGACGTCGCCGGCCATGGCTTCGATTTCGGCGCGCAGCTTCGCCAGCCTCGCCGGCTCGTTCTGCAGCGCGGCGACGAGCTTGGTCAGCGGGCCGATGGTCCTTTCCTGCGCCGCGCGAAAATGCTGAATGCTCAGCGCCGGCGCCACCATGCTGTCGCGGGCGAATTGCAGGTCGGTCACCGCCGACCCGAGCCGCTCGCGAACCACATTCGGGTCGCCCCATAGCGCCGGCGCCGCCGGCTGTTCCGCGCCCGCCGGCGGCGGCATGTTCTGCGCAATGAAGCTAAACATGCTTCCCACGAAGTGCTCCGGCGGCCAGGTCGAAAACGCAATCCGTCCGCCGCGCTTGAGCACCCGCAGCATCTCG
>JASHXX010000203.1 GCA_030043335.1 Xanthobacteraceae bacterium | reverse complement strand
TCTATTCGTCGCATACCGTGTGGCAGAGCAAGCGGGTCTTCGAGGCGTGGACCAAATCGGAAGAATTCCGAGCCTCACACGCGCGTGCGGGTAACGAGACAACTGGGCCGCTCTATCTGGAGCATCCGAAATTTGAAGGCTTCGAAGTACGTCAGACCATCGCTCGAAAAGCGGCGACCGCGTGAACCGCGGCTATCACGACCCCGCTTGATGAAGAGCTACTCCTCCGCCGCCCCGGAACGGGCACGTTCGCTGTGATCACAACCGATGCCAACGAATTGGTGGCCCAGATCCACAATTGGACGCCGCTGATCCTTGCGCTGGGCGACTACGCTCTTAAGGCTCAGTGATGAGCCCGATCCGCGCGATCTGCTGTGCCCGTTACCCGCCGAACCGATGCGGATCCGGCCGATCTCGACGCGCGTCAATAAATCGGAAAACGATGATCCGTCGATCCTTGAAGTCCCGTCCGCCGCCTAGCTCGCCAGACCAACGTACTGATCCATAGGTGGTTTGTTCTCCACTTTCGAATCGGCCACCTGTCGGCCACCACTTAGCGTGAACCAGTCGTGAACAAATGCAGTCGGACGTGGGCGAAGAACGCCGATCATTCAAGACATGAAGCCTACGCACCCTCGTTCGGGACGAGGGGGTCGCAGGTTCAAATCCTGCCACTCCGACCAGCTCTTAAGCTCAAATCGGAACGCGCTGCGCGGCGCACTGAGGGCGCCGTGACCGCAGACCAGCCGTCGAAATGGCGTTTGCCCGCGGGCGCACGCATCGAGATCCGGCCAGGCGATGCGGCGTGGAACGATGCCGGCCCGCTGTTTGATCTGGTGTGGCCGCGGAACTGCGCGCCACCTTGTCCTGGGCGCATGTGGTCTGGGCCGATGCCGAGCGGCGCGTCCTGGTGTGGAACGATCGCGGCGAACTCGTCTGCCATGTCGGCCTCTATTTGCGGCGGGCGAAATGGGCCGACAATGATGTCTTGATCGGCGGCGTCGGCGGCGTCATCACCCGGCAGGATTCCCGCAAGCAGGGCCACGCCTGGACCGCGATCGGCATGGCGGTCGCCGACATGCGCGATCGCGCCGGCGCCGATTTCGTGCTGCTCGTTTGCGAACCTCGCAATTTCGCGTTCTACCGCGGCCTGGGCTGGCGCCAATTCGACGGCGAGCTATTCTGCGAGCAACCCGGAGGCCGCGTGCGCTTTGCAGCGATGACGCAGTTCGTGTTCGACCTGCGGCTCGCGCTGCCGGGCGGCGCGATCGATCTTTGCGGCCTTCCCTGGTGAAGCTTGGGGCACGGTGCAGCGATGAAATTCTACGACTGCAGCACGGCCCCGAGCCCGCGGCGGGAGCGCATTTTTCTCGCCGAGAAGGGCATCAATGTGCCGACCGTGCAGGTTGATCTGCGCAACAACGAGCACCTCACCCCGGCGTTCCGCGCCATCAATCCGGACGCGACGGTGCCGGTGCTCGAGCTCGACAACGGCACCCGGATTACCGACGCGATCGGCATCTGCGTCTATTTCGAGGCCGCGCATCCACAGCCGCCGCTCAGGGGCGAGGGCGCCGAGGACAAGGCGGTGATCGCCGCCTGGCAGCGCAGCGCCGAGCGCAACGGCTTCTATGCGGTCATGGAGGCGCTGCGCAATTCGACGCCTGGCCTCAAGGGCCGCGCGCTGCCCGGACCGGATGACTATGAGCAGATCCCGGCGCTCGCCGAGCGCGGCCGCGCCCGCATCGGGCGGTTCTTCGAGCAGATGGAGGCGCGTCTGGCGCAGAGCGAGTTCGTCGCCGGCGCGCGCTACAGCATCGCCGACATCACCACGCTGGTGTCGGTTGATTTCGCGCGCTGGGTCAAGCTGTCGGTGCCGGAGGAGTGCACGAATCTCCGCCGCTGGCACGCGGAGGTATCCGCTCGGCCGAGCGCGAAGGCTTGAGAAGGGCAACACCGAGCCCGGCAACGATGAAAGATATCAAGACCGTCGTGGATTGGCTCGCGCGCGGCGCGGTCTCAGGCGCCCGCTCGGAGGACGTGCTCGACGAATTGTGCCGGGCCATGCTCGACTGCGGCTTGCCGCTGTGGCGCGTCGCGGTGTTCGTCACCACGCTGCATCCGGACATCATGGGCCGCAGCTTCATCTGGCAGAAGGAGACCGGGGTCAAGGTCACGGCGGCGCCGTTCGAGATGATGCAGACCGCGACCTATCTCGACAGCCCGGTGGTCGCGGTCTATGCGAGCCGGCAACCGATCCGGCGCCGCATTGCCGATCCCGATTGTCCTGACGACTTTCCGATCGTGCGCGATCTTCGCGCCGAGGGCGCGACCGACTACGCGGCATTCCCGCTGCTGTTCTTCGACGGCACGGTCCACGTCGCGACCTTTACGACCCGGCAGCCGGGCGGCTTCACCGACAAACAGTTCGTCGACATCGAAGCGGTGATTGCGCCGTTGGCGCGGGTCGCCGAGATTCGCGCGCTACGGCGGACCGCGGGAAATCTGATCGACACCTATGTCGGGCATCAGACCGGGGAGAATATTCTCGCCGGCAAGATCCGGCGCGGCTATGTCGAAGCGATCCGTGCCGCGATCTGGCTCTCCGACATGCGCGGTTTCACCGCGCTGTCGGAGCGGCTGCCGCCGCAGGAGCTGATCGACCTGCTCAACAGCTATTTCGGCGCTCAGGTGCCGGCAATCCTCGACCATGGCGGCGAGGTTCTCAAGTTCATCGGCGACGGCCTGCTGGCGATTTTTCCGATCGCCGGCGAGGCTGATGCCGGCGCGGTGTGCCGCCGCGCGCTCGCCTGCGCGCGCGAGGTCGAGGCGCGGATCGCCGAATTGCCGGTGACGGCGGCGAACGAGGCAATGCGGTTTCGCGTCGCGCTCCACGCCGGCGAAGTGATGTACGGCAATATCGGCGGCGGCAACCGGCTCGATTTCACCTGTATCGGGCCGGCGGTCAATCTCGCGGCGCGGCTGGAAAAGGTCGCGGGCAAGCTCGGCGAGACCATCGTTGCGTCGGCGGATTTTGCCCGGCATCTGCCCGACGAATTCGCCTGCCGCGGCGAGTTTCCGGTCGCCGGTTTTGCTGCACCGCAAATCGTGTACGGCCTGGCGTCTGTGGCGCCATGACGGACCGTGCGCCGCATTGCCCGGCGCGCGCACAATCCTATATGTCGCGGTAATCCCCAGGCCCTCTGGCAATATCAAGCCCATGGGGGCAAACTTGCGGCCGCACCGGTGGAGGCGACCCTCATGGCGCTGCGCGACGTCAAGCTCGACGACAAATACGACCTCGGCCAGAGCCCCGTCTTCGTCACCGGGTTCCAGGCGCTGGTGCGGCTCTGTCTGATGCAGAAGGAGCTCGACCGCCGCAACGGCCTCAACACCGCGGGTTACATCACCGGCTATCGCGGCTCGCCGCTCGGCGGCCTCGACGGCCAGTTCCAGCGCGCCGAGCGCTTTCTCAAAAAGAACGACATCCGCTTTCAGGGCGGCATCAACGAGGACCTCGCCGCCACCGCGGTGTGGGGCACGCAGCAGGCCGAGCTGCGCGGCGAAGGCAAATACGACGGCGTCTTTGCCATGTGGTACGGCAAGGGCCCCGGCGTCGATCGAACCGGCGACGTTTTCCGCCACGCCAATCTCGCCGGCACCGCCAAGAACGGCGGCGTGCTGGCGCTGATGGGCGACGACCACACCGCCGAATCCTCGACCACCGCGCACCAGTCCGAATACCACTTCATCGACGTCATGATTCCGATTCTCAACCCGGCCGGGGTGCAGGAGGTTCTCGACTACGGCCTCTACGGCTGGGCGATGTCGCGCTTCACCGGAGCCTGGGTGGCGTTGAAGACGATGCACGAGACGATCGAGTCGACGGCGGCGATCGACGGCAGCCTGGAGCGCGTCAACATCGTCACGCCCGACGATTTCCGGATGCCCGAAGGCGGCCTCAACATCCGCCTCGCCGATCCGATCCTGGCGCAGGAAGCCCGGCTGCACGACTTCAAGCGCGATGCCATGCTCGCCTTCGTGCGCGCCAACAAGCTCAACCGCACCATCACCTCGGGCGGGCGCGAACCGAAGATCGGCATCATCACCACCGGCAAGAGTTATCTCGACGTCCGCCAGGCGTTCGACGAGCTCGGCATCGACGAGGTCAAGTGCAACGCGCTCGGCATCCGTCTTTATAAGGTCGGCTGTCCGTGGCCGCTCAGCCGCCGGGAGCTTGCCGAATTCGCCGCCGGGCTCGATCTCGTCATCGTCGTCGAGGAGAAGCGCTCGCTGATCGAGGTGCAGGTTCGCGAGGAGCTTTACGGCACCGCCAACCAGCCGGTGTGCATCGGCAAGCGGGACGAAGAGGGCAACTGGCTGTTCCCGGTCAAAGGCGCGCTCGATCCCAACGAGGTCGCGATCTGCATCGGCGAGCGGCTGTTGAAATATCACCGCAACGACGAGATCGCGCAGCGCGTGGCGCGGCTCAAGGACTATCAGCGCATCGCCGCCGAGACCCGCGACGTCGCCCAGCGCATTCCCTATTTCTGCTCCGGCTGCCCGCACAATTCCTCGACCGTGGTGCCGGAAGGCATGCGCGCCTATGCCGGCATCGGCTGCCATTTCATGGCGCAGTGGATGGACCGCAATACGCTCGGCTACACCCAAATGGGCGGCGAGGGCGGCAACTGGGTCGGCGAGGCGCCGTTCTCCAAGCGCAATCACGTGTTCCAGAATCTCGGCGACGGCACCTACAATCATTCCGGCTACATGGCGATCCGCGCCGCGGTCGCCGCAAATACCAACATCACCTACAAGATCCTGTTCAACGACGCCGTGGCGATGACCGGCGGCCAGGCCAATGACGGCGGCCTTACCGTGCCGGCGGTCGCCCGCCAGGTCGCCGCCGAAGGTGCCAAACGCGTCGTCATCGTCACCGACGAGCCCGACAAATATCCACTCGGCACGCTGTGGCCGGCCGGGCTCAGCATCCATCATCGCGACGATCTGATGGAAGTGCAGAAGGCGCTCGCCGAAATTCCCGGCGTCACCGTGTTGATCTACGATCAGACCTGCGCGGCGGAGAAGCGCCGCCGCCGCAAGCGCCACACTTTTCCCGATCCCGACAAGCGCGTCATCATCAACGATCTGGTGTGCGAAGGGTGCGGGGATTGCGGCGTCAAGTCGAACTGCGTGTCGGTGCAGCCCTTGGAAACCGAATGGGGCCGCAAACGCACCATCGATCAGTCGAGCTGCAACAAGGACTTTTCCTGCCTCAAAGGCTTTTGCCCGTCCTTCGTCACCGTGCATGGCGCGCGGCTGAGGAAAGGCGTCGGCGTCGCCGCCGATCACGACCTGCCGGAGCCGCCGGAGCCGAAGCTGCCGGCGATCGCGCAGACCTATAACATCGTCGTCACCGGCGTCGGCGGCACCGGCATCGTTACCATCGGCGGCATCCTCGGCATGGCCGCGCACCTCGAGGGCAGGGGCGTCGGCGTCCTCGACATGGCCGGCCTCGCCCAGAAGGGCGGCGCGGTGTTCAGTTATATCCGCTTTGCCGAAAATCCGCAGGACATCCACGCGATCCGCGTCGCCGCCGGCCGCGCCGATCTCGTGCTTGGCGGCGATATCGTCGTCGCCGGCACCCGCAAGGTGCTCGCCGCGGTGAAGCACGGCTCGACCGAGATGGTGGTCAACACCGCGGAAATCCTGCCCGGCGAATTCACCCGCAACGCCGATTTTTCGCTGCCGGCCGAGCGGCTCAAGCGCACCATCATCGGCGACGCCGGCCGCGACAAGACGCACTTCATCGACGCCACGCGGATCGCGACCGCGCTGTTCGGCCAGGCGCTCGGCGCCAACATGTTCCTGGTCGGCTATGCTTACCAGCTCGGCGCGCTGCCGCTTTCCGCCGCCGCGATCGGGCAAGCGATCGCGCTCAACGGCGAGGCGGTGGCGATGAACCAGGCCGCGTTCCACTGGGGCCGCCGTGCCGCGCTCGAACGCGCCAAGGTCGAGGCCGTCGCCGCGCCGGCGCCGGCGGCGGCGAGCGATTCACGGCGGCTCTCGGAATCCTTCGAGGAGACCGTGGAGCGGCGGGTGGAGTTTCTCACCGCGTACCAGGACGCGCGCTACGCGGCGCGCTACCGGGCTTGGGTCGACAAGGTGAAAGAGGCCGAGGCCGCGCGCGCGCCCGGCAAGACCGGCCTCGCCGACGCGGTGGCGCGTTATCTGTTCAAGCTGATGGCCTACAAGGATGAATACGAAGTCGCGCGGCTCTATGCCGACGGCTCGTTCCTCAAGCAGGTCGCCGCCGAGTTCGACGGCGAGAATCTGCGCTTGGAGTTTCATTTCGCGCCGCCGCTCCTCGCCCGCCGCGACAAGGCTACGGGGCTCCCGCGCAAGATGAGCTTCGGCCCCTGGCTGATGCCGGCGTTCGGGC
>JASHXX010000202.1 GCA_030043335.1 Xanthobacteraceae bacterium | reverse complement strand
ACGGCGCGGCTTCAGTGAAGGAGCCGGGCTGCCGCGAGTTCGATATTGCGGTCTCGGAAAATGATCCCAACCACGTGTTCATTTTCGAAGTGTACGACAACGCCGCGGCCGCGCAGGCGCACACGGCGACCGACCATTTCAAGAAATACAAGGAGATCACCAAGGACATGGTCGTCAAGCGCGAGGCGAGGCCGTTGGCGTCGGTTGCAATGAACATAAAGGGCATGTGATCGCCCGCCACCGCCAATTTAGGCGGCGGCGTTTTGCGCCGGCGCGACGGTGGCGCGCCGCTCCTCGAGCCGTTTGGCCGATTTTGGATCGTGCGTCGGCAAATAGACGGTCGCATGCTGCGCGCATAGTTCGCGGATCGCCGCCAATGTCGAGGCCGCGTCGGCGTCATCCGGGCTCACGCCGTCGACCGCGCCGCGCAGCATGGTCGACTCAAGGTAGGAGGCGTCGCCGGCGAGCATGATCTGCGCGTCGCCATCGCGCACGATGACCGACAAGTGACTCGGCGTGTGACCCGGCGTCGGCACCGCGACGACATCGCCCGCCTTGGTCAGCGGCGCGCTCTGCGCGAACGGCCCGCAACGCGCCGCCTGCCATTCGAGCGGCGTGGGGTCGAACCATTTCGGCCAACGGTTCGGCAGATAACCGAGGATCGCGCCGGCGACGCCTGCGGTGCGCGCGAGCTCGTCACCGCTGACGAGGATGCGGCTGTGCGGAAAATGCGCGAGACCGCCATCGTGGTCGATATGCACGTGGGTAAGAATCACGGTCTTGACGTCGCGGGCGCCGATGCCGCGGCTGCGCAATTGCGGGCCGGCTTCCTGCTCCGGCTCGATGTCGAAGCGAACGCCGAGTTGAAAATAGGGATGCCATCGCGGCAGCGATTTGAGATGCACGGCGGCGCCGGTATCGACGACGATCACGCCCTCGGGATGCTCGATCGCCCAGGCATAGGTCGGCGACCAATCGGCCCATTCTTGCGAAATGATCGGCTGCAGCTGGCGCCACGTGCCGTGGCCGCGGCCTTCGATCTGCGCCTCCTTGATCCGCACGCGGCCGGTCTGGATGGCGTGAATGCGCATGGTGCCTCTCCGTGAAAGCGTGCGGGCCTCAGGAACGGCGACCGAGATGGGTATCGCCGAAGGCAGTCGGATATTTTAGGCCGTAACCGAGCAGCCGGTCGAACCCGATATGGGCGATCCAGATCAGGCCACCCGCCGCGGCCATCGGAACGCCGCCGACAAATCCCGCGAGCGCGAGCATCAAAGGCAAGGCGTAAGTGTGCACGATGTTGTAGCCGATCGCGCCAACGCGGGGCCCGGCGAGATAAGCGAGCATCGACAGATCGGGCGCGAGAAAGAACAGCGCGAACGCGGCCCAGGAGAAACTGGCGTACGCGTAGATGGCGAGCGCAGCCGCCAAGGCGACAAGACCCTCGAGCCGCAGCAGCATGCGCACGCCGCCGGTCACGAATCCCGCCTCGGTTGGGGAAGGACCGGGCGCGGCCTCGGACCCAAGCGGCAAAATCGACGCGGTCATGGACGCCTCCTTGCGAGCCGGCAGCGCAAAATTTGCCATGAATTGCGGCAGTATTGCCTGCCGCCGGTGAAGCCATTATCCCTGCCCGCGGACCACGGAAACACGGCAATGGTGCAGCGTCGCATTGCTGAGCAGCCGGCGTCTCGGCTTGCGATCTGGGCGCGGCGCGTCGCGCTGTTCTCGCTTGCCGCCACCGTGATCGCCGTGATCATCGTGCGCTCGGGGGCGCTCGACCTGGTGCCGGCGCTTTCAACGCTCGCCGGCGCTCTCGCGCTGGCGGTGGTCGCGATCCTGTTGGCGCTTGCCGCCGGCGCGGTCATCTGGCGCGAGGGCGTCGGCGGCGTGCAGCAAGCCGTAACCGCCTTGCTGATCGGCTTGGCGCTCATTGCCTACCCGGCCTATCTCGGCGTCAAAGCGTACCGGCTGCCGGCCATCTACGACGTCACCACCGATCCGATCGACCCGCCGCGGTTCGAGGCGATTGCGCGATTGCGCCCTCGCGACGCCAATCCGGTGACCTATGCCGGTCTCTATACCGCGGAGCAGCAGCGCGCCGCCTATTCCGATATCGAGCCCGACCTCACCGATTCCTCGCCGCAGGAAGCCTTCAACGCCGCGCTCAAGGTGATCACCAAGCGCAAATGGCATATCGTCGATGCCCGCCCGCCGCAGGGCGCGACGCCTCGCGAAGGCCGCATCGAGGCGATCGCGCTCACTCCGCTCCTCGGTTTCCGCGAAGACGTGGCGGTGCGCGTACGGGCGACGCCCGAGGGCGCCCGCATCGACATCCGCTCGGCGTCGCGCTACGGCCGGCACGATCTCGGCGAGAATGCCGCGCGCGTGCGCGCGCTCATCGACGATATCGACAACCTGCTCGCCGCGCCGGAGACCGAAAAGAAGGAGCCGGCGGCGAAGCCGGCTCAGGCGGCGGGCAAAGGCAGCTCCGCCAAGCGATAGGTGCCGCCGATCGAAGGCGTGCCCTCGGTCGCCACCACCCCGCGCGCGACCAGGTCTTCAAGATGCGCCAGCACCGAGAGCCCGGCCGCGCCGACGAGGCGCGGATCAAGCCCGATATAGATCGCCCGGACCAGCGTCGGGATGTCGGCGGCGCCGGCCCGTAAGCGCCGCAGGATCGAGGCCTCGCGCTTCTCCCGATGCTGGATCAACTCGCCGACGTAGCGTGGCGCATCGCGCACCGGGCCGCCATGACCCGGCAGGTAGAGCGGCTCGCTTCGCCGCCGCAGCTTGTGCAGCGAGGCCATGTAGTCGCTCATCGCGCCGTCGGGCGGGCCGACGATCGTGGTCGACCACGCCATCACGTGATCGCCGGAGAACAGGAGATCGGCCTCCTTGAACGCGAAGGCCATGTGGTTGGCGGTGTGCCCCGGCGTAGCCACCGCCTCGATGCTCCAGCCATCGCCGGCGATCACTTCGCCATCGGCCAGCGCAATGTCGGGCCGGAAATCCAGATCGGCGCTGGCGTCGAGGCGGGCGGCCTCGCCGATCTGCAACGGCCGCGCCGGACGGTGCGGTCCCTCAGCATAAACCGTCGCGCCGGTTGCCGCCTTGATCTTGGGTACGGCGGGGGAGTGATCACGGTGCGTGTGGCTGACGAAGATGTGCGTGACGGTCTCGCCGCGCACGGCGTCGAGGATCGCCGCGATATGGGCGTCGTCATCGGGGCCGGGATCGAGGATCGCCACCTTGCTGCGGCCGACAATGTAACTGACCGTGCCCTTGAAGGTGAACGGCCCGGGATTGTCGGCGACGATCGCGCGCACCCCCGGCACGACTTCCTCGACGCGGCCGGGCACGAGATCGAAGACTTTGTTGTAGTGGATGGTCTCGCTCATGCGGGGTGGTCAAACACTCTCACTTGCGCAGCCAGACCTCGAAGCCGAGGGGATCGAGGCGGATATCGCCTTGCCTGAATTGCGACTGCGACACAAGCGCGGCCATGCCTTCTTTCGTATAGGCGCGTTTCTTGAGCATCGTGTTGAAGGTCAGTTTGATGATCGCGCCGCTGAGCGCGCCACGTCCCTTCACATAGTCTTTCACCGCCTGCTGCGAAAAGTCCTTGCGCAGATCGATGATCAGTGCAACCCCGCCGACCTTGAGGACCCGATGCATCTCGTCGAGCGCCTCGAGCGGCCGCGTGAAGTTCTTGAACGCCGCCCGGCAGACGATGAAGTCGAATTGCTGGGCTGGAAACGGCAGATCGGCGGCGTCGCCCTCCTCGAAATCGATGCGCAGGCCGGCCTTGCGGGCATTCTCGCTGGCGATGCGCACGAAGGTACGGCTCACGTCCAGCCCGACCATGCGGCAGCCGGTCAGCTTGACGAGCTCGATGGCGAGAAAGCCCGGCCCCGGGGCGACCTCCAGCACCCGCGAGCCGGCGCTGACATGGGCGGCAAGCCGTCGCGCCGTGCTCTTGAATTCATCGCGGTCGTGCGCGGTCTGCCGCGCGTACCATTTGGCGACGAAGCCCTCCATGCCGACGCCCTTGTGGGCCTTCGGTGCGGCGACTGACATATTCGCGGGAACTTTGGCCATGGTGCACTCGACTACCTCCGCGCCTCATGTGCGGCGGGAACTGTGGCAGCGCAAGCGAGCGTGAGGGGCCAAAAAATGATGAAGCCCCGGTGCCGGGATCGCCGGGGCTCCAGCAATCTCATTCAACACGCGTTGTGAGATCGAGATCGCCGGTCTCTGTTATGCAAGGGGCGGGCCAAGTGCCGAGGACGCCAAATCGTGCCGATTCCGCGTGGACAAGCCATGGCAGCGTCAGTTGTGGTCGCGGATCAGGCGTTGCTGGCGAAAATGCGGGCAACAAGGGTGGCAGGCGCTAAAACGGCGTCCGGCTGCGGATCGCGGCCGCCAGCGTTCCCTCATCAAGATAGTCGAGTTCGCCGCCGACCGGCACGCCATGGGCGAGCCGCGTTACCTTGACCATGGCGTCTTGCAACAGGTCGGTGATGTAATGGGCGGTGCTCTGGCCGTCGACCGTGGCGTTGAGCGCGAGGATCACTTCGTTGACCGCGGGATCGTGCGCGCGCGCAAGGAGGGCGTCGATGCTGAGATCCTCAGGCCCGACGCCGTCGAGCGGGGAGAGCGTGCCGCCGAGCACGTGGTAGCGCGCATTGATGGCGTGGGCGCGCTCAAGCGCCCAGAGATCGGCGACGTCGGCGACGACCACGATCGCCGAAGGGTCGCGCCGCGGATCGGTGCACAGCGTGCAGGGATTTTGCGTGTCGATATTGCCACAGATGCGGCACACCTCGATCTTCTCGATCGCGGTCTGCAGCGCGGCGGCAAGCGGCGCCATCAACGCTTCGCGCTTTTTGATCAGAAAGAGCGCGGCGCGGCGCGCCGAGCGCGGGCCGAGGCCGGGCAGGCGCGCGAGCAGCTGGATCAGTCGTTCGATCTCGGGGCCGGCGGCGACAGCGGGCATCGATCAGAACAATTTCAGCCCCGGCGGCAGCGGCAGGCCGCCGGTGAGCGCCTGCATCTTGTCCTGCAGCACGGTCTCGAGCCGGCGGCGGGCGTCCGCATGCGCGGCAACGATCAGGTCCTCGATGATCTCGCGCTGGTCGGGCTTGAGCAGCGATTGGTCGATATGCGCCGCCCTGACCTCGCCCTTGCCGGAAAGCTTCAGCGTCACCAGCCCGCCGCCGGCCGAGCCGTCGACCTCCACGCGGTCGAGCTCGGCCTGCATCGCCTCCATCTTCGATTTAAGTTCGGCGGCCTGCTTCATCAGGCCGAGAAAATCCGGCATGGCGATCCTGCTTATGGTTCGTCGTCGGGCCGGCTGGTCTCGCTCGACGAATCGAATGGGGCATCGTCCGGCGCTGCCGGCCCGCCTGCGGGCGGGCGAACATCGACGATCT
>JASHXX010000201.1 GCA_030043335.1 Xanthobacteraceae bacterium | reverse complement strand
ATCTGGTTCTTGAAGTCACTGCCCTCGCGCATCGGGCTTCTACTCGACATGACGCTGAAGGACCTCGAGCGCGTCCTCTATTTCGAATCATATATCGTGCTCGATCCGGGCTTGACCCCGCTCAAGGACCGTCAGTTGCTCAGCGAGGACGACTATCTCCGCGCCGCCGACGAATACGGGCAGGACAGCTTCACCGCGATGATCGGCGCCGAGGCGATCCGCGAGATGCTGAAAGGCATGAACCTGCAGAAGATCGCTGACGACCTCAAGGTCGAGATCGCCGAATCGAAGAGCGAGCTCAAGCCCAAGCGCCTCGCCAAGCGGCTCAAGATCATCGAGGCCTTCATCCATTCCGGCAACAAGCCGGAGTGGATGATTCTGACCGAGGTTCCGGTCATTCCGCCCGACTTGAGGCCGCTCGTGCCGCTCGACGGCGGGCGCTTCGCCACCTCTGACTTGAACGACCTCTACCGTCGCGTCATCAACCGCAACAATCGCTTGAAGCGGCTGATGGAATTGCGCGCGCCCGACATCATCATCCGCAACGAGAAGCGCATGTTGCAGGAGTCGGTCGACGCCTTGTTCGACAACGGCCGGCGCGGACGCGTCATCACCGGCGCCAACAAGCGGCCGCTGAAGTCGCTCGCCGACATGCTGAAGGGCAAGCAGGGCCGGTTCCGCCAGAATCTGCTCGGCAAGCGCGTCGACTATTCCGGCCGTTCGGTGATCGTGGTCGGCCCCGAGCTCAAGCTGCATCAGTGCGGGCTGCCGAAGAAGATGGCGCTCGAACTGTTCAAGCCGTTCATCTATTCGCGCCTCGACGCCAAGGGGCTGTCGGCAACCGTCAAGCAGGCCAAGAAGCTGGTCGAGAAGGAGAAGCCGGAAGTCTGGGACATCCTCGACGAGGTGATCCGCGAGCATCCCGTGATGCTCAATCGCGCGCCTACTCTGCACCGACTGGGGATTCAGGCGTTCGAGCCGGTGCTTATCGAAGGCAAGGCGATCCAGCTGCATCCGCTCGTCTGCTCGGCCTTCAACGCCGACTTCGACGGCGACCAGATGGCCGTGCACGTGCCGCTGTCGCTCGAGGCGCAGCTCGAGGCGCGCGTGCTGATGATGTCGACCAACAACATTCTGCACCCCGCCAACGGCCAGCCGATCATCGTCCCGAGCCAGGACATCGTTCTGGGCCTCTACTACGTTTCGCTGATGCGCGACGGGGAGCCCGGCCAGTACGAAGAGGATCCGAAGACCAAGCGGCCGTTGCGCGGCTTCTATAGCGACATGGGCGAGATCGAGCACGCGCTCGCCGCCGGGACGATCACGCTCCACTCGAAGATCAAGGGCCGCGCCTGGACCTACAATGACGCGGGCGCGCGGGTGTTGAAGATCTACGACACGACGCCCGGGCGCCTGTTCCTCGGCCAGCTCCTGCCTGAGCATCCCAAGATTCCCTTCGACGTCGTCAACAAGTTGATGACGAAGAAGGAAATCTCGAACATGATCGACATCGTCTACCGCAACTGCGGTCAGAAGGAGACGGTCATTTTCTGCGACCGCATCATGGCGCTCGGCTTCCGCGAGGCGTTCAAGGCCGGCATTTCCTTCGGCAAGGACGACATGGTGGTGCCGGAGTCCAAGCGGAAGTTCATCGCCGAAACTTCCGCGCTGGCGAAGGAGTACGAGCAGCAGTACAACGACGGCCTCATCACCCAGGGCGAGAAGTACAACAAGGTCGTCGACGCCTGGGCGAAGTGCTCCGATAAGCTCGCCGAGGAGATGATGGCCGGCATCTCCGCCGTGCGCAAGGACGAGCATGGCCGCGACAGGCCGATCAACTCGATCTACATGATGTCGCATTCAGGCGCGCGCGGTTCGCCGACGCAGATGCGCCAGCTCGCCGCCATGCGCGGCCTGATGGCCAAGCCTTCGGGCGAAATCATCGAGAGCCCGATCATTTCGAACTTCAAGGAGGGTTTGTCGGTTCTCGAGTACTTCAATTCGACCCACGGCGCCCGCAAGGGCCTCGCGGACACCGCATTGAAGACCGCAAACTCCGGCTACCTCACGCGCCGTCTGGTCGACGTCGCGCAGGATTCGATCATCACCGTGCCCGATTGCGGATCGCAGCGCGGCATCAGCATGCGCGCGATCATCGATGCGGGCACGGTGGTCGCGTCGCTCGCTTCGCGCATTCTCGGCCGCACGTCGGCGGAAACGCTGCGCGACGCTGACGGCAAGGTGATCGTCGAAGCCGGCCGCATGATCGTCGAGGAAGACATGCCGGCGATAACCGCCGCCGGAATCCAGGAAGTGAAGATCCGTTCGGTCTTGACCTGCGAGGCGAAGAACGGCGTCTGCGGCGCCTGCTACGGCCGTGATCTGGCGCGCGGCACGCCGGTCAATATGGGCGAGGCGGTCGGCGTCATCGCGGCCCAGTCGATCGGCGAGCCGGGCACCCAGCTCACGATGCGCACCTTCCACATCGGCGGCGCGGCGCAGCTCGCGGATCAGTCGTTTATCGAGTCGAACTTCGACGGCGAAGTGAAGATCCGCAACCGCAACGTCGCGCGCAACTCCAACGGCGACCTCATGGCGATGGCGCGCAATGTCGCCGTCGTCATCACCGATCGCAACGGGGCGGAGCGCGCCGTGCATCGCGTGCAATATGGCGCGCGGCTGAAGGTCGACGATGGCGATAAAATCAAGCGCGGGCAAAGGATCGCCGAGTGGGATCCGTTCACCCGGCCCATTCTGACCGAGGTCGAAGGCGTCATTGGGTTCGAGGACTTGGTCGAGGGCGTGTCGATGTCGGAGCAGGTCGACGAGGCGACGGGCATCGCCAAGCGCATCGTCACTGATTGGCGTTCCGCGCCCCGCACCGCGAACCTCAAACCGGCGCTCGTCATCAAGGGCGACGGCAAGATCGCCAAGCTGCCGCGCGGCGGCGACGCGCGCTATGCGCTGTCGGTC
>JASHXX010000200.1 GCA_030043335.1 Xanthobacteraceae bacterium | reverse complement strand
TCGCCGAGGCCGGCTACGCGGCCCATATCGCCGCCCTCCGCCGTGAACACCGGGGAGCGCTCACCTTCGAGGCCTGGCTGCGCCAGAGGCTTACGCTAGTCCAATAAGCTGGAATGTCAGGTAGTGGCCCTCAACGACACATCGCGGTTTGTCCGCGGACGGTCGCTTTCGGGGGCGAAGCGGACATCGATAGGTTTTGGCGTGCACTGCGTATGTTGCGATTGACCCAAAGCTGCCCTGCCTCTTCAAGCGTGCTAAATTGTGCCCGGACAACTTGCCTTGGCGGATTGCAATGAGAAGGCGTGATTTCTTATCGGTGATTGCCTGCGCGACGGCATGGCCGCTGGCGGCGCGCGCGCAACAGCAGGCGATGCCGGTGGTCGGCTTTCTCGCCGAGTGGCCAAAGGCACCGCAAACCGCGGCGGTCCTTGCGGCCTTCCAGCAGGGAATGGCCGAATTGGGCTACGTGGAGGGCAAAAACTTCGCGACCGAGGACCGCTTCAGGCCGGAGTCGTTGCCGCAAGCTGCGGCCGACTTGGTTCGCCTCAAGGTGAACGTCATATTCGCCGGAGCTCCAGCGGCGCTTGCCGCTGCCAGCAAGGCCACGACCAGCATTCCTGTCGTCGGGATAGATTTGGAGAGCGATCCCGTTGCGAAGGGATATATCAAGAGTCTTGCCCGCCCCGGCGGCAATGTTACGGGAATGTTTCTTGATATCCCGGAGTTGAGCGGGAAACAGGTAGGGCTACTCAAAGAGATTGTTCCCCGGCTCTCTCGCATAGCAATCTTTGGCGTCCCCGGTCTCAACGCGCTTCAATTTATGGCGACGGAGACGGCGGTACGGACGTTCGCCCTTCAAGCTGAAATTATGGAAGTGCGGGTCCCGGATGATTTCGAGGCTGCCATGGAGGGCGCCGTAGCGCGACACGCTGAAGCTGGCATCCTATTGTCATCCCCTCTCGTGTTCAACTCCGCGAAGCGAATCGGCGAGCTTGCGCTGGCCAAACGGCTTCCCCTCATTTCCTTGTTCGACGAATCTGCAAAAAACGGCGGTTTATTAGCTTATGGACCGAACCTAGGCGAGATGTTCAGAAGGTGCGGGATTTACGTCGGGAAGGTCCTGCAGGGTGCCAAGCCGAGTGACTTGCCGGTACAACGGCCGGAGAAGTTCGATCTGGTCATCAACCTCAAGACCGCCGCAGCGCTAGGCCTCGATGTGCCGACGCAGCTCCAACAGCTTGCCGACATGGTGATCGAATAAAGGTCCCCAAGGTCGCCTTGTGGCCCAACGCTACACTTTTCTTTTTGGCCAGCGACCGACGCTTTCGGGGCGAAGCGGACATGGGCCGAATTTATGAGTAACGCGCCCTAGCTAGTCCAGATCGATTGATCGAGGCTCGCTTCGAGTGGGCTGCGCAAGACAAACGGTGAGACAAGCAACTTTATGGTTCTGCAAGCGGCTGTAGATGACAGCGGGAGCGATCCGCGCGCCTTGTTTTTCGTATTGGGCGGTTTCATTGCCCGGCGCGATCGTTGGGCGGCGTTTGCTGACTCCTGGAAAACTGCCCTTCGCACTCCGCGACGAATTGACTATTTCAAATTCAATGAAGCGATGGGTCTGAAGAATCAATTTGATGGATTGGAAGAAACGGAAGTTTCCAAGAAAATCGACCTTCTAATCGATGTGATCTTGCGACATGTTCAAACACGAATTCACGCAACGATAAGGCACGATGAATTTGAGCGTTATTTTCAAAGCATTCCTGCCCCGAAACGCCACACGGCTATTGAAAATCCATATGTCTTGCTTGCGATGCAACTGATCCTCGCGGTTGCAGCATGGTCACCCATCCGCAACTTGTCAGGACCCACCGATTTTATTTTTGACGAACAAGGCAAGTATAGCGACGCCTTGCAACAATGGTACCCAATTTTCAAAAAGCAGGCGGAGCTAGGCGCTCGCACGGATATTGCGACTTATTTGGGCAAACCTCAAAAATTCGAAAAGGATACGGATTTTATGCCGCTGCAAGCCGCTGATCTTTATTCTGGTCTTGTGCGGCGACATTGTATGAATAGCAAGATTCTAGAAGCTCCAATGCCAATACCGCTGCGGCGCCTGGCAACAATTCCTGAAATACCAAGAAACTACATGGCCGATGAACCACGTCGTCTGAACGAGCATCTCCAGACGGAAGGCACTAAATTTTACGCAGTTAATCCACATGCCCCAAAACTTTACAAGCACGTCAAGCGGAAGAAAACATAATATGCTGGGCCGTTTGTCGCCTCGGCGAGCTGACAAGGGCTGCCTGCGATGAGCGCGGTGCTGGCGCGCCTCAGCCTACTTGCTTAGGCCACTTCTCAACGACGCGCGACGCTGCCGGATGAGGTAGCGTGCGGCCGGATCAAATCTGATCGCGGCGTCGAATATCTCGTAAGCCTTATCGAGGCTGTTGCCGGCATAGAGGATGCGGGCGACGTGCAAATCGTCGGCTGTCCACTGCTCGACCTTGTAGAAATTCCGGTCATCGGCATGGATCGGATTGTCGGTTTCCTCGTCGGACCAATGGCTCATGGATGGCAACAAAAAAGAAGCCTCGACTGTTCCCACCGGTCGAGGCTGAGTTTCCCGTCGTCAAAAGTGGCGCGCCGGAGTTAAGCGCCACGTCGCAAGGTTATCCGATTCGGCCGATTGCAAGCACGCCACGCCGACAGCTTCCGCACGGGGTGCAGTTCGCTATGGCGAAGGCGCACTGTTCATTTGGCGAGAGTAGCCCCCCTGTCGGGCCAACATAGTTCAGCGCGCTCACTCGCCCGGAAGTCATCGTGACGTTTACGGTACAAAACCGTCGGCTGCCACGGCCAGCCCATTGCTATAGGAGGCCGCGTTCATGCCGTTCCCAGACTCGTATGACCAGACTTCCGTCGCTCCTTCCGCTGCCTTGTTCACGGGCGGCCCCATGCACGCAAGGACCCGTTCCTTTGTGAGGCCGATCATCTGAGATTGCGCTTCATTCGCGATCTGCGCTCGCTGAAACGCGCACGCGGAGACTGCGAGGCCAGCGGCCATCGCCAAAAATAAGCCGGCACGCATCGCGACGTCCCCAGCTGGTCGCCGCGAGGCCATCATCCGACAACCGCTGCGCGGGAGCAAGCGACTGGCGGGACCGGCGGTCTGCCACCGGGCGCAGGTTGACTAGTGCCGATGGCTTGAACCAGCACGGCATATTCCAACGGCTCGAGAGGAAATGCGATGTGGTCGGCAACGCAGGTTGCCAGGGTGATAGCACGAGCCGGATAAGGTTTCGGATGTTATGCCGTGCGAGGAAGATTTGGTTTGCCGGCTAGCCGAAGTGTCGGATGAAAAGGCTGCCAAGCGATTTGCGCCATACGCAGACTCGTGCTTTTGAGACACTGGCTCTGTACCATTCCTTTTACTATCGACTCTCGCGAACCACGCGGTTGGCAGCCTCTCTCTTCGAAAAAGTCACGACGCTTGCTCAAATCCTTAAAAATGACCTGTCGAGGGAAGAATTGCGCCAGCGAGTCGCCGATGGTGTCGCCAATGAGCGGCGTCATGGAGACGACGTGGGCGTAGCTTTGGGTGAGCTTGGCCATGGATTCCTGCGCGACGCTCGCGCGCCGGTGCTGTGCTCTTGCCGTTGGGCTTTGCCGGTTTTTTGCTCATTTAGCGGGCGTACGCCTGCGGCAATAAGCGCGCCAGACGCCGGGCCCACTCGCGCTGACCCTGCTCGTCAGCAATCAGGTCCTGGCGGATCTCGACCAGAGCATGGGGGATGCCGCGCCGCTCGCCGTGCATCGGGATCGTGTAGTCCGTCGTGTCGCTAACGAAATACGGCTCGTTGTCGCCGACGATCAGCCCCTGTTCCGCCTTGAGCAGCGCCAAGAGGCGCTGCGGAAACCGCGGATCGCGATGGTAGAGCACGGCGGCGTGCCACGGCCGCGCCGCGCCCTTGAACACAGGCGTGAAGCTGTGCAGCGCGATCAGCACTACCGGTCGGCCGCTCCGCCGGCGACGATCGAGCTCTTCCTCGATGCGAGCGTGGTAATGCCAAAAAATCGCGCCGGCGCGCCGCTCCCTGTCGGCCTCACTTAGCCCGATATTGCCCGGGATCGGGGTGAGCTCGCTGATCTCCGGGATTGAGGCCGGCTCGCCCAAAGGCCGATTGCAGTCGATGACGAGCCGCGAATAGTTTTGCTGGATCAGCGTCGCATTAAGCGCATCCGCCAGGAACCGGCCGAGGCCGGCGATGCCGATGTCGAGGGCGATGTGTCGCCCAAATTCCGCTTCGGCGACGCCGAGCCGGCCAAGCGCGCGGGGCATCGCATTGCTGGCGTGATCGGCGACCAAAAGGAAGGGCGACGGGCCGCCGGCATTGTAGACCGTGACCGGCGCCGGCTCGTCGGCCGCCAGCAGGCTTTGCGGCATTTCGGTCATCGGCGCTCACGGCAATGGCACTCGCGTGGGCCATATGTGGCCCGAAAAATGCATATCAACGGCATATCCTGTATTAGAGGACGCCTATGCCGATTCTCAGGATCAGACACGTCACGACCTATCACTATCATCGGCCGGTCGCCTTCGGCGAACACCGGATGATGTTGCGCCCGCGCGACGACCACGACCAAAAGATACTGGAATCGGAGCTCGAGATCACGCCGACGCCGCGCGAGCTTAACTGGGCGCAGGATCGCTTCGGCAATCATGTGGCGATTGCCAGTTTCGCAGAGCCGGCCGCCGAGCTGCGCTTTGACAGCAGTATTCGTCTCGATCACGCCCCCGGCGGCTTTTACGCGGCCGATATCGAGGATTATGCCCGGGCCTATCCCTTCAGCTATCGCGCGCAGGATTGGCTTGCGCTGAAGCGCTTCATTCTGCCGCTGTCGCTCGCGCCCGGCCTGAAACGCTGGAGCGATCGTTTCTTCCGTAAAGACGGATCGGCCGACACCCATGCGCTTCTTGTCGGCATGACGCAGCTGATCTGGCGCGACTTCAAGCACGTGGCGCGGCACGAGCCTGGAATCCAGGACGCGCTCGCTACGCTCGCTCTCGGCAGCGGCTCCTGTCGCGATCTCGCCGTGCTGATGATCGCCGCGTTGCGGGGACGCGGCATCGCCGCCCGCTTCGTGTCGGGTTACGTCCACCTCACCGACGAGGCGCTTGACGACGAGAACGATCTGACCGGCGGCAACACCCACGCCTGGGTGCAGGTCTACGTTCCCGGCCCCGGATGGGTCGACTTCGACCCGTCGAGCGGTGTCGTTGGCAACCAGAATCTCGTCCGTGTCGGGGTCGCCCACCACCCACGTGAAGCGATCCCGCTGCAAGGCACTTGGTACGGCAGCGCTTCGGATCATCTGGCCATGAAAGTCGCGGTGAAGGTCAAAGCGGCAGCGGCCGCCGGCGCCTAATGCAAAGCGGGAACCGATGGAACTTTTGCATCACGGCGTTCTTGGTGCGGATTAGGCAGGGTCTCCCGGGCGAGCCGAAGAGTGTTTTGATGAAGATTCGCGCCGGGTACGAAATTTCCTACGAGTGTGCGCAGCCGACACCGATGATCGTGATGCTGAGCGTCCATCCCTCGCGGGTGCCGGACTTGCTCACGCCGGATCGGTTGCAGATCAGTCCCGGCATCCCGGCCAACGCTTACCGCGACGGCTTCGGCAATACCTGCCACGTCATCCACGCGCCGGCCGGCCGGCTGACACTGTCCGCGGATTTTTTGATCAAGGACACGGGAGCGCTGGACGACGTTGCGCCGAACGCGAAGCAGCATCCGCTGGAGGAGCTACCGGTCGAGACGCTGGTCTATCTCCTGGGCAGCCGTTATTGCGAGACGGACCGCTTCATTCAGATCGCGTGGGCGAAGTTCGGTCATGTCGCCAAGGGCTGGCCGCTCGTGCAGGCCATCTGCGATTACGTCCACGACCACCTCATATTCGGCTACGAGCACGCCAGCCCGACCAAAACCGCCTGGGATGCGCACAGCGAGCGGCGCGGCGTTTGCCGCGACTTCGCCCACCTCGCGATCGCGCTCTGCCGCTGCATGCACGTTCCAGCCCGTTATTGCACCGGCTATCTCGGCGACATCGGTGTGCCGCCGGAGCCGACGCCGATGGATTTTTCCGCCTGGTTCGAAGTTTATCTCGGCGGTCGCTGGTATACCTTCGATGCGCGGCACAACACGCCGCGTATCGGCCGCATCCTAATGGCACGCGGCCGTGATGCCACCGATGTCGCGATTACCACCTCGTTCGGTCCGTGTACGCTCGCGGGCTTCAAAGTGACGACTGACGAGGTCCCGGCCCTCGCGGTGGCGACCTAGGTCAGGTCGCTAGCCCACTGGGCCCGGGCCGCGCCTGGCCAGCCGCCCCTACCGCCTGAACTTACGTAGTCATGTGCCAATTGCGGCATCGTTGACGGCAGCTTCATAAGATTCGGTGCCGGCAAGCCCCCGGCGCGCTTTAGCAAAGCGCATTGCGAGGCCTTTTTTTGGAATGTTAAGGTCACAAAATTTTTTGCCCTAAATAGTCATGCGATGCCAGACGCAAAGGTCAGCTACTGGTCAGTGCTTCGTCAATCCAGACGTGTTCCAGCACCGAAGGGCAAACTTCTCAGTAGACGTCTCGTTCTGGGAGGACGTCATAGAGGGAGCCCAGCCAAGGGTCCTACGGGCCTTTTCGCTTAGTCGATCCAAATTCCATGGCGGATCGAATACGAGCTGCACAAGGATAGCTGAGACTTCCCGAAAGCGTTCACGAAGAATCGTGTCAATTTTCTCTCGGAGGAACGTGGCGTAAGGACACGATGGCACCGTCGTCGTGAAGTCGACTTCAATGCCGGCTTCGGTCCATTCGGCGCGATAGATCAATCCGAGATCGACAATCCCGATCCCGAGCTCGGGGTCG
>JASHXX010000199.1 GCA_030043335.1 Xanthobacteraceae bacterium | reverse complement strand
TCGGCTTGGCGGTGAGCGTGGTGTCCTCGCCGAACGGGTCGCCCGGCTGAGCGTTGGCGTCTGACTTCGGCACGGCGGGGGTGGCCGGCGCTGCCGGAGCATCGGGCTTTGCCGCCGGGGCCGTCGGCGTCTGTGCCGGCTGCTGCGACCGGGCCTGTTGGGTTGCCCCCAAACCGATCGTCGCAGCCGCCAAACCGACGCACAGCGCAAAGCGAAAGAACATCAGTGTCTCCTGATAGGGATGATGCGGAACCGCCCTGCGGCGTCGCTCCGTTTACAAATTTAGCACGGCGCCCCCGCCGTCGCCCGCCCAAATCGGCATCGCGCCACTGGCGGGCGCGACCTGATTCCTCATATAAGTTCCCGACATTCGGGCTTTATCATGAGCGTGCTGGCGAACCGGGAATTCGTCAAGATGAACGGTCTCGGCAACGAGGTCGTGATTGTCGACCTGCGCCGCGAGCCGCAGGTGATTTCGGCCGTCGAAGCGTGCGCGGCCGCGCGGCAGGAGCCCTATGATCAGCTGATGGCGCTCTATCCCGCGCAGCGGGACGGCGACGCTGCGGTCCGTATCTATAACAGCGACGGCTCGGAGGCCGGCGCCTGCGGCAACGGCATGCGCTGCTTGGCGGCGTTGATCAGCGCTGAGACCGGCAAGTCCACGCTGCGATTTGAGACGCCGGCCGGTCCGATCGTTTGCTCCGCGGCCGGCGCAACGACGTTTACCGTCGATATGGGTCAGCCGCGCTTTCGCTGGGACCAGATTCCGCTCAAGCGGCAAATGCCCGACACGCGCGCGATCGATCTGACGTTCGCGCCTCCCGGCGCAGCGATCCTGAAGTCGCCGTCCGCGGTGAGCATGGGCAACCCGCACGTGATTTTCTGGGTCGACGATCCGCAGGCCTACGACCTGCGCCAGATCGGGCCGCAGCTCGAGCACCATCCGCTGTTTCCGCAGCGTGCCAACGTAACCCTGGCGAAGATCGCGGGGCGCGGGCGCATCGCGGTCCGCACCTGGGAACGCGGCGCCGGTCTCACCAAGGCGTGCGGCTCGGCCGCTTGCGCCGCTGCCGTCGCGGCGGCGCGGCTTGATCGCACCGGCCGCAAGGTGACCGTCACCTTGCCCGGCGGCGACCTTGCGATCGAGTGGCGCGAAACGGACGACCACGTGCTGATGACCGGGCCGATCGAATACGAGCGCAAAGGCCGCTTCGACGCGGCGCTCCTCGCCGCCGCGGGAGCGGCGTGAACGATGAGCGTCGAAGTCGTCACCTTCGGCTGCCGGCTCAATGCCGCCGAGTCGGAAGTGATCCGCCGCGAGGCGGAGCACGCCGGTTTCTCCGACACGGTGGTGGTCAACACCTGTGCGGTGACGGCGGAGGCAGTGCGCCAAGCGCGGCAGGCGATCCGGGCGCTGCGCCGCGAGCGGCCGCGGGCGAAGATCGTGGTCACCGGCTGCGCGGCGCAGATCGAGCCGCAGACTTTCATCGCCATGCCGGAGACCGACCGCGTGCTCGGCAATGCCGAGAAGCTCAGCGCGGCGTCATGGCTGGAGGCGCAAGCCGCTTTCGGCCTCGACAGCGCGCCGAAGGCGATCGTCAACGACATCATGGCGGTCAAGGAGACCGCCGCGCACCTGATCGAGGGCTTAGAAGGGCGTACCCGCGCCTTCGTCCAGGTGCAGAACGGCTGCGACCACCGCTGCACCTTCTGCGTCATTCCCTATGGTCGCGGCAATTCGCGCTCGGTGGCGATTGGCGCGGTGGTCGAAGATGTGCGCCGCCTCGTCGCTCACGATTATCGCGAGGTCGTTCTCACCGGCGTCGACATCACGAGCTACGGCGCCGACCTCCCCGGCGCGCCGAGGCTCGGCACCCTGGTCAAGCAGATCCTCAAACACGTGCCCGAGCTCAAGCGGCTGCGGCTCTCCTCGATCGATTCGATCGAGGCCGATCGCGATCTCATTGATGCCTTCGCCGCCGACGCCCGGCTGATGCCGCATCTGCATTTGTCGTTGCAGGCGGGCGATGATCTCATTCTCAAGCGCATGAAGCGGCGGCATTCGCGCCAGGACGCCATCGCCTTCTGCGCGTCGATGCGCCGGCTGCGGCCGGATCTGGTGTTCGGCGCCGATCTGATCGCCGGGTTCCCGACCGAGAGCGAGGACATGTTCCAGCGCTCACTCGATCTCGTCGAGGAATGCGGGCTGACCCACTTGCACGTCTTTCCATTCTCGCCGCGGCCGGGCACTCCGGCTGCACGCATGCCGCAGCTTCCGCGCCCGCTGGTAAAGGAGCGCGCCCGGCGCCTGCGCGAACGCGGCGGGCTTGCCTTGCTGCGGCATCTCGATGCCGAGATCGGCGCGCGCCGCCGCGTGCTCGCCGAATCTGGAGACCGCGGCCGCACCGAGCAATTCACTCCGGTCAAGCTTTCAACGACGGCCGCGCCCGGCGCCATCGTCGAAGCGCGGATCGCCGCGCATGACGGCACACGGCTATTGGCGGCTTGATTGTTGTTCCGCCGCGTCGCGAGGGAGGATGGGGGCAGCGCCGCGCTCGGTCTCCCAGCCGCACCGCGCCAGCGTATCGCGCATGTGCGGCGGCGGCGGTGCGCTGACCCGGATCGGCGCCCGGTTCTTGTAGAGCGGCACCACGATCTCGCGCGCATGCAGCTGCAGGACCGGGCCGGCCGCCCGCGGCGCCGCGCCGTAGATTGCGTCACCCAAGATTGGCAAGCCCATTGCCGCGCAATGCACACGGAGCTGATGGGTGCGCCCGGTGAGCGGCTCGAGGGCGAGCCATGTTAATACATCACCGCCGCTTGCAGAGGGACGGCCGGCGACCTCCCCGCTCCCGGGGGAAGTGGAAGCCGAGCGCTCCATCACCTTCCATTTGGTCAGCGCCGGCTGGCCCTTCGGATCGGGCTTCATCCACCAGCCGCGGGCCGCGTCGCGGCGGCCGAGCGGAAGCTCGATCACGCCTTCCTCCGCGTCCGGCGAGCCCTCGACCACGGCCCAATAGGTCTTCTTGACCGCTCCGTTTTTGAAGAGCCGGCCGAGCTGCGCGAGCGCTTTGCGGTGGCGACCGAGCACGAGGCAGCCGGAGGTGTCGCGATCGAGGCGATGCGCCAGCGCCGGTGGTCGCGGCAAGCCGAAACGCAAGGCGTCGAAATGATCTTCCAGGCTCCCGCCGCCATTGGGCCCGCGGTGCACGGCAAAGCCCGCCGGCTTGTCGATCACCAGCATCAGCCCGTCGCGATAGAGGAGCCGCGACACCATCTCTTGCGGGGTCATGTTTGCCTACCGTGACGAAACCGCTATCACGAGCGCCGCAACGACGACAGTTCCGTGGACATGGACGACAGCACGACAGAAACGAAGGGCAATTGGTGGCAGCGCCTTGCCGGCGGCCTCAAGCGCAGCTCCTCCGCGCTTGGCGGCGCCATCACCGATCTTGTCGCCAAGCGCCGGCTCGACGCCGCGACGATCGCCGAGATCGAGGACGTGCTGATCCGCGCCGATCTCGGCCTCGATACCGCGGGTCACATTGCCGCCGCGCTGGGCGAGGGCCGCTTTGACGCGGCGATCTCGCCGGAGGAGGTCAAGGCGGTGGTGGCGGCGGAAGTCGAGAAGACGCTCGCGCCGGTCGCACGGCCGTTCGCCATCGACGCACGCCAAAAGCCGTTCGTCATCCTCGTCGTCGGCGTCAACGGCTCCGGCAAGACCACGACCATCGGCAAGCTCGCGGCAAGATTTCGCGCCGAGGGCCGCACGGTGATGCTCGCCGCCGGCGACACCTTCCGCGCCGCCGCCATCGACCAGCTCAAGATCTGGGGCGAGCGCGCCGGCGCCGCCGTCATCGCGGGCGCGCCTGGCGCCGACGCCGCAGGCCTCGTGTTCGACGCGCTGCGCGCGGCGCATGAGCGCGGCGTCGACGTGCTCCTCGTCGACACCGCCGGCCGGCTGCAGAACCGCACCGAATTGATGGGCGAGCTGGAGAAAGTGGTGCGGGTCATCAAGAAGGCCGATGCGTCGGCGCCGCACGCGGTGCTGCTGGTGCTTGATGCGACCGTCGGTCAGAACGCGCTGTCGCAGGTCGAGATCTTCCGCAAGGCTGTCGGCGTTACCGGGCTGGCGATGACCAAGCTCGACGGCACCGCGCGGGGCGGCATTCTCGTCGCCGTCGCCGCGAAATTCGCCGTGCCGGTGCACTTCATCGGCGTCGGCGAGAGCGTCGAGGACCTTGCGCCGTTCTCGGCACGCGAATTTGCCCGTGCCATTGCCGGGATTGAATCGCCGCCGGCGTGAGCCAGCCGCGGTCAGCGCAGACTCGTGAGGGGCCTCGGCACCCTGGCCGATCGTCCTTGGCGGGCTCCGCGCAGCTCAGGACGACGGCAAACAGGCAAATGACAAAGACCGGGCGGCGCGCTACACACCGGCCCGTCATGACCCCGGCCAAGCCGCAGCTTCACCCGCTCCTTAAGCTCGCCTTCGACCTCGGGCCGCTCGTCCTGTTTTTCGCCGTCAATGCCCGCTACGGGATTTTCACCGCGACGGCGACATTCATGGTCGCGGTCGTCGCGGCGCTGGCGGCCTCCTATGCGCTCACCCGGACGCTGCCGATCATGCCGGTCGTGACCGCGGTCATCGTGCTCATCTTCGGCGGCTTGACGCTCGTGCTGCACAACGACCTCTTCATCAAGATCAAGCCGACCATCATCTATGCGCTGTTCGGCGCGGTGCTCACCGGCGGGCTTTTGTTCAACAAGCCATTGCTCGGCGTCCTGTTCGATTCGCTGTTCCACCTCACCGAGGCGGGCTGGCGCAAGCTGACGGTGCGCTGGGCGGTGTTTTTCTTTGCGCTCGCCGCGCTCAACGAGATCGTCTGGCGCAACGCCTCGACCGATACCTGGGTGACGTTCAAGGCGTTCGGCGTGATCCCGCTCACTTTCCTGTTCGGAGCGCTGCAATACCCGCTGCTACGGAAATACGCCGCCGAGCCGGCGACGCAGGATTAAGCGCGAGAGCGCAATCGCTTCTTATTGAAGCGATCGTGGCTCTAACTCTTTAGTGGAGCATGATCTTTTCGGAAAACCGGTTACCACTTTTGCGGATCATGCTCTAGTTGGCGAGCGCACCCGGCGCCGGGGCGGTCACGTCGGCTGACGTTGCAGCCGGATGCGTCTCCGCGATCGCCGCCGGGGCGAAGCGCTTGACGCCGTCATGCGCGAGGACGAACAGCGGCACCACCCGGCGCATCTCGCTGTCGGCGACCAGCATCAGCCAGCGATTGTCGAGCACGATCCAGCTGCCATCGAAGCGGACGAGCAACACGGCGTGGTCCTCGTTCATTGCGAGATCGCGCACGATGACGAGGCGCAGATCGTCGTCGGCGAGGCCCGCCGCCCGCAGCGCTACGTATTTGGCGATGGCATAGTCCTCGCAATCGCCGCGGCCGCTGGTGAGGGTCGCGAGCGGCGCGCTCCAGCGGTCGGGCACGCCCCATTGCGCAAGATCGCTGGTCGGCCGGATCGAGAGATTGATGGCGCGGTTGACGACGCCGATGCGCGCACGGCCGTCATGGGCGCGACCGTCGGCGATGACGGCGAGGAATTTTTGCGCCGCCGGCGGGCAAGGCCCGCTCAGATCGCGGCAATGCGCCAACACCTCGCTCTCGGCGCGAATATCGGCGGCGACGCCGTTCCACTTGGCGAGCAGCCCGCCATACGCCACCGGGACAGTTTTGAGGCCGAACGGCTCGGGCGCGGCCGGCGTCGGGCTTGCGAGCAGCGCCGAATCGAGCGCAACGACGTCGACCCGCAATTGCGCATGCGCGGCAATCGACGCGCCAAAAGCGCTGAACGCGAACATAAGGAACGCGGCGCAAATCTTCGCCGCAACGCGAGGCAACATCGGCTGACGTCCCCTGCCGGAGCGGGTGGAGCGCTCGAGCGCTCTCCCGGCTTTTTGTTCGGGGACGCGATAGGCCGGCGGCTGCTGCAGCCGAGTTAAAAACCGGAGCGCTTTGCTGCACAGATCGCTGACAGCGTGCAGGCACTCTCACGCGGTCTCGAACAATTTTATCGAAAATTGTAACTGCCGCGCAGGGCTCGAAGGCCGCGCGCCTTTCGCCGGCCGGCCGCCTGTACAGTCGGGCGCTTTTGCGATTAAATGCAAAAGTTCGGAATGAAACTAATAACCATAGGGAGAACGCCATGCACCGGCTGCGCCTGACAGAGCTCTGCGGCCTGACGATGCTCGTCCTCGCCTGCGGGCTCGGCGCCGCCTCGGCGGAGGACAAGAGCTTCGAGCTCAAGTTGTCGCACTGGGTGCCGCCATCGCATCCGCTGCAGAAGTCGATGGAAGAGTGGGGCGCCTCGATCGAGAAGGATTCCAGCGGCACCATCAAATACAAGGTCTATCCGGCGCAGCAGCTCGGCAAGGCGTTCGACCATTACGACATGGCGCGCGACGGCATCGCCGACGTCACCTATGTGAGCCCGGGCTACCAGCCCGGCCGGTTCCCGATCTTCGACGCCGCCAACGTGCCGTTCATGCTCGCCAACGCCAAAGGCGGCTCCGAGGCGCTCGACGACTGGTATCGCAGATACGCCGAAAAGGAGATGAAGGACGTCAAGTTCTGCTTCGCTTTCGCGCACGATCCCGGCACGTTTCATTCGCGCAGCAAGAAAATCATGGTGCCCGCCGACATCAAAGGCATGAAGATCCGCCCGGCGCACGCGACGATGGCCTCGCTTGTCACCGAGCTCGGCGGCACCAATGTGCAAGCGTCGGCGCCGGAGGTGCGCGACGTCCTGGAAAAAGGCGTCGCCGACGCCGTCACCTTCCCCTGGGGCTCGATCGTGCTGTTCGGCATCGACAAGGTGACGAAGTACCACATGGAGGCTGCGCTCTACACCACGGGGTTCGTCTGGGTGATGAACAAGTCGACCTACGCGCAGATGTCGTCGTCGCAGCAGAAAGTGATCGACGACCACTGCAGCCGGCAATGGGCCGAGAAGGTG
>JASHXX010000022.1 GCA_030043335.1 Xanthobacteraceae bacterium | reverse complement strand
TGCTTGAGCCGCTCGATCAGAAGCTCCGAGCCCTCGTCGTGCAGCCCCCGCCGTCCCATGTCGATCGCCTCGATCTGGCTTGGCGTCGCGGTGCGGATCGCCTGGTAATAGCTCTCGCAAACCAGGAAATAGTCCTTCACGAGGCGGCGAAACGGCGTGAGCGACAGATGATGGGCGACGACCGGGCGGTCATCCTCGGTGCGGATATCGAAGATGAGCCGGTTGCCCGCAAGTTGAAGCTTGAGGCAGTAGGGGCCGCCGTCATGTCCGACCGGCGCGAACGAGTTTTGCTCCACCAGGTCGTAGATTGCGACCGCGCGCTCGTGCTCGATGTCTCGGTTGCCGGGGCCGATGCTGTCTTCGTCGAGGACAACCTTGACGAGGCGCTTGCCGTCTGCGCCCGCGGTCATCGACGGTTGATCCTGACCGCGACCGAACGCGCATGCGCCGCGAGCCCCTCTGCCTCGCCAAGCGCGATGACGGCCGGGCCAAGCTGCGCAAGCTGCGCCGGTCCGCATTTGAGGATCGAGGTGCGTTTCATGAAATCGAGCACGCCCAATCCGGAAGAGAACCGCGCCGAGCGCGCAGTTGGCAGGACGTGATTGGAGCCTGCCACATAGTCGCCGATCGCCTCCGGCGTGTGGGGGCCGAGGAAAATCGCACCGGCGTTTCGAATTTTGCCCGCGAGACGTTCAGCGTCGTCGGCGATGATTTCGAGGTGCTCGGGTGCCACCGCGTCGATCAACGGCACCGCTTCGTCAAGGCGGCGCACCAGGATGACGGCGCCGAAGTCGCGCCACGACGCCCGCGCCACCTCTGCGCGGGGCAGCGTCGCGAGCTGCGCTTCCATCGCGCGCTCCACATCGCCGGCAAGAGCAGCATTGTCCGTGATCAGGATCGGCTGAGCAGACGAATCATGCTCGGCTTGGGCCAACAGATCGGCCGCGATCCAATCCGGATTGGCGCCGCCGCCAGCGAGAATCAGCACCTCCGAAGGGCCCGCGATCATGTCGATGCCGACCTTACCGAAGACAAGGCGCTTGGCGGCGGCGACATAAGCGTTGCCCGGGCCGACGATCTTGGCAACCGGCGCGATGGTTCCGGTGCCATAGGCGAGCGCCGCGATCGCCTGCGCGCCGCCGATACGGAAGATCTCGTCAACGCCGGCGAGTTTGGCCGCCGCAAGCACGAGCGGCGGCAACGCGCCCTCCGGCGCCGGCACCGCCATCACGAGCCGCTTCACGCCGGCGACCTTGGCCGGGACCGCATTCATCAGCACCGAGGAGGGATAGGCGGCGCTGCCGCCGGGCACGTAGAGCCCGACCGCCTCGATCGCGGTCCAGCGCAAGCCCAACTCGACGCCGAGCTGATCGGTGAAGCGATCATCCTGCGGTCTTTGCCGGCCGTGAAAGGCCTCGATGCGGTCGCGGGCGAACTCGAGCGCATCGAGCGCCACGCGACTGCAGGATTGGCACGCGGCTTCGATCTCGCGCGAAGTCACCCTGATCCCGGCCTTGTCGAGATCGAGCCGGTCGAACTTGAACGTGAGATCCTTGAGCGCGCGGTCGCCGCGCGCTGCGACCTCGGCGATGATCGAGCGCACCGCCGCCTCGACGTCGGCCGACGCCTCGCGCTTGGTATCGAGAAACGCGCGGAATGTTTGCTCAAAATCGCCGGAGCGTGTGTCGAGGCGGAGCACCATGATCATGACCTGCGCGCGATGACCGATGATGCGTCAAAGGTCATGTTCTGCGAAGCTCACTACCAGCCCTCTGTTATTATAACAATTCTAATATTTGCGTGGCTGATTGACAAAAACTCCGTTGTTCCCCAACTCCTGCATGATCCAATCCGTCCGCATCGAGGGCGACCGTTTTGCCGGTCATGACGCGAGATATGTTGACAAGGCTCGGTCCGACGCTGGTGTCGTTAACGCTGGCGCTAGGCGTCGGCGCTGCGCGCGCCGAGGACGCCGTGACGCTGTCGCTGACCATCAAGGATCATCAATTCGAGCCGGCCGAAGTGCACGCGCCTGCCGCGAAACCGATCATCTTCGCGGTCAAGAATCTCGGCGCCGGCGCCGCCGAATTCGAGAGCGGAGCGCTGCACTTCGAGAAAGTGATCGCCGCTGGCGGCGAAGCGCTCATCCACGTGCCTCCGCAACAGCCGGGCCGCTACAAGTTCTTCGATGATTTCCATCGCGCGACCGAAGGGTTTCTGGTCGTGCCGTGATGGTCGTACCGCGAGGTCGCAGTGCTTCCCACCCTGGTCATCGTCTTTCGTGAGGTCTTCGAAGCCGGCCTGATCGTCGGCATCATCATGGCGGTCACCTCCGGCGTCGCCCGGCGCGGTCGTTGGGTCGCGGGCGGCGTGGCGGCCGGCGTATTCGGCGCCTGCCTCGTGGCGGCGTTCACCGGCGGCCTGTCGGAGCTGTTCGCGGGCAGCGGCCAGGAGCTGTTCAACGCCGGCATCCTGGGCTTCGCGGTACTGATGCTCGGCTGGCACAATGTGTGGATGGCGCGGCACGGCCGCGAGCTTGCCGCCGAGATGCGCGAAGCCGGCGCCGCGGTGGTCGCGGGATCGAAGTCGCTTGCCGCTCTCGCCGTCGTGGTGGCAATCGCGGTGTTGCGCGAGGGCTCCGAGGTCGTGCTGTTCCTCTATGGCGTCGCTGCCGCCGAAGGCGGCGCCGGCGTCGGCATGGCGGTCGGCGGCGTGATCGGACTTGGGCTCGGCGCGCTGGTCTGCCTTCTGACCTATCGCGGCCTGATCGTCATCCCGACGCGGTATCTGTTCGCCGTGACCAGCACGCTGATCGCGCTCCTGGCCGCCGGCATGGCCGCGCAGGCGATCGCGTTCCTCGAACAGGCCGCTATCCTCACTGCGCTCGACCAGACGGTGTGGAACACCTCCTGGATCCTGAGCGACGAAAGCATCCTTGGCCGCGCGCTGCACACACTGATCGGCTACGTCGACCAGCCGACCGCCATGCAGCTCATCGTCTACACGGCGACGCTCACGGTCATTGCGGTGCTGATGAAGCTCTTCGCCGTACCCTCGGCGCCGCAGCCGCGGGCGGCGTGACCGATTAGGCTATCGTGCGATCGGCGGCGAAATGGTTCGGGCAGGCCGCCGCCGCATAGACTTCGCCGAGATCGGCGAGCTCGGCCTCCAAGCATTCCACTTCGAGACGAATAATGCCGCCGCCGGAGAACGTCAGCATCACGGTACCGGACGGGCTATCACTCTCGACGAATTCGACGGCGAGGAGATTGAGCAGCGCATCCTTGTTCGCCGGGTCGAGACCGCGGCATTTGCAGGCATTGACGCGTTCGAAGCGCAGCGCCGTGCGGCAGCGCCGGTAGTCCGGCGCGGTGTCGGCGGCAGCGTCTTTCGAGCCCGCCGCATTCATCCAATCGAAGCGGTTGAGCGCCATTACGAACCGGCGCTCGCGCGGCTGCCAGCGGACATCGGCGGCCTTGACCAGCGCATCCTGCACATGGGCGGAGATCACCTCGATGTCGTCGCTGTCGAGCGCAACGAGTTTTAGCTCCTCCATAGTCGTGTCCCGTTCTCGATACCCCCCAACCGCAAAACTAGGAACGCGGCCGGCGACCCGCAAGTCTCGTTCGCCGGCCGCTCTGATGCGTAACACCCGGCGGCCATCGGCGCGCGAATGCCTGGCAGCCGCAAGTCGTTATCGTCCGCGGATCCGCGGCATCCCTGATGCAAACGCTATTTGCAGGTCGGATGCCCGTTGACGTTGGCGAGGGTCTTGCCGGGCGGACACGCCGCCGGCTTGGCCGCG
>JASHXX010000198.1 GCA_030043335.1 Xanthobacteraceae bacterium | reverse complement strand
CGCGGTCCGGCAGCAGCGCGCCGCGCCAGCGTCGCGGCCGGAACGGGCTGATCGGCGTCAGCGCCAGGAGCGGGGCGCCGACCGGAATGATCGGGCCCTGCACCGACAGATTGTAGGCGGTCGAGCCGGCGGGCGTCGCCAGCAGGATGCCGTCGGCAACGAGCTCGGCGAGCCGTTCCTTGCCGTCGACCAGAATGCGCAGCCGCGCCGCCTGGTAGCTCTGCCGGAACAGCGAGACCTCGTTGATGGCGCGGTGGCGGTGGACGCGGCCCGAGGCGTCGCGCGCGCGCATGACCAGCGGGTGGATGACGGTTACGTGGGCCGCGGCGAGCCGCCGATGCAGCGCCGATTCGGAGAACTCGTTCATGAGGAAGCCGACAGTGCCGCGATGCATGCCGTAGATCGGCTTGCCGGAATTCATGAACCGTTGCAGGGTCGCGAGCATCAGGCCGTCGCCGCCGAGCGCTACGATGACGTCGGCGGCTTCCGGCTTGGCGTCGCCGTAACGCCGCACCAGCCGCTGCCGGGCCCGCTGCGCCGCAGGCGTGTCGCTGGCGACGAAGGCTATGTGCTTGAAGCGAAGTCCCGCGGGGCGCTTTGGCATGGTCTCGGACTTGGGTTGGCCGGGTTCGGCCAGTCGGCCCCTTTTGCGAGCGGCTCGTTGTGCCGCAGGATAAAAGCATGGAACGCGCGGTGTTCGTCTATACGACCTTCGCGCAAACTATGTCTTAACTATTTGATTTTGCCCACCGGCGTTACATCGCGTTCGACACGTTCGTCATCGGCGTTCTTCGTTCATTCTCCTCGATGAAACTCGCTTCACAGCCGCTCGGTGAGATTGCTCAGTCAGGTCGCGCAGGTAGCCGCGTGAAGTCCTGCTTTCGCTATGCGTCCCGAGCGCCATCGCTTCCTCGGTGGTGGCCTTGGCCTCATAGGCCTCGGTAACAGCACCAGCACGCGCGTCCCTTTGCCAAACGTTGTCGGGCAATCCGGCCTTGCGAGCGATCACTCGGAAGTAGCGGCGGCACTGGGCTTCAGTCGGGGGCAGGCCGGTACGGTGATGGATGACAATTGGTCCAATGCGCCGGCTCTCGGGAACCAGCGCAAGTTCGGTAATGAGGTCGGGATAATCCGCTATCGCATGGACGGCGACGAGGCCGGACGTGAACGCAGTTTTGGAAATCAGCTTGCGCACAATTCCATTGGCGTCGATGTGAGCCCAGATCAGGCCGTCGCGCCAGACCTTTTTACCGCAACGAATACCAGCCTCGCCACTGTCATCTTCGACATGTTCGCCGATCACGTCACGACGCCTCATGCTTAAATCGAATTGAAGGGTCAGACACAGCGCCATCCAATCAAATCCCGTGGCGTGCGCAGTCGCGCAGAACGCTCGCACTTGTTTGTAGGTCAGTCTCTCCTTGCGACCGCTTGGCGCGTGAAACCGGGCTTCGCGAAGTTCGAGGCGCAGTTGGTGGCAGTCCGTAAAACGCTGCGTAGCGCCGTACGCCAGGACGGATTTGAGAACATTAATTGTGTAGTAGGCCCATCCCTTCGAATGGGCCTCAACCGGCTCCTTATACCAGCGCTTCACGACCGCGCCGTTGACGCGATCAACCCGCCGCTGACCCTTATGCTTCATGAGGGCCGCCATCGTTTTGCTGTAGGTCCGCTGCGTTGCAGGCCTCAGATCGCGATAGGGACTATCGGGGTCTGTCTCGAAAAGGCGTACAAGCGAGTTGAAGGTGCCATCGTACGGAGTTGGCGTGCCGCGCCCGCCGCTGGTAGCCCAGGCGAGCATTTCGGCTTGCAGCACATGACAGCGCGAGAGTAACTCCGGATCTCCGGGCGCGTAGTGCAGGCGAACTGTTTTTGGCCGATAGCCAGCCTTTACTAGATCTCGCCGCGCGGTCCAGTAGGCAGCCTGCGAACCGTTGCGACGTTTGCGCCAGACGAGACCTGGTGCCTTTTCGGTTGCGGACATGTTTCGTCCCCGTCCTCCTTGCCGAAGCGTCCAGGCGCAATATTGACCATTTCGTTGTCAACCTGGAACCAAAGTTCGCACTTAGGCCAATATCGTCCACCGTATCTTTCGTCGATTTTGGGAAAACCTCGCCTTTTCAATACTTGCACAAGCCCCTTCCATTCTTCTAATCGTCCTGGGCCAAGAACCTTGCGGGCGATCTGCGCCTCGGTCGGATATAGCGGAAGGTCGGTCATGCTCGGGAGTACAGAGGGGAGGCGAGGGCGAACTCTCTTAGGCTACCGGCTCACAAACGCCGAATTCGAATACGGCGGCAATGCTTGATCCAATATCTCGTATAGAGCCAACGAAATTGCTGTCTTGCTGTTGCGCTTGTCACTTGGCAAAAGCCCTCGCGCAATAAGCGCCTCGATCTCGGTATCGCGGATCTCAAGTATAACGCACCGCAATCCCTCTGCGCGGCGCTTACGGGCCAATCGCATCCGCAGCGCACCAGGTGAAAGCGGCCTTTCGATAGATGCAATCTGTTCGCTCATGTTGTTTGATTCCCTGCAAATTCACTTTCGTTATGCGAGACGCGCAACCAATTTTTGCTTCAATCTATATACTCGCAGCATCCCTTCGCACTATTTCGCGAAGTCGCTTGCAACTTTGATCCGCCAAATCTCATACAATTTGATTCCCGTTACCTTCTCGCGACCAAAACCGGCGGCATTGCTCGTGTAGCCACACTTCGCCGTATCGCTGTTCCTTACCGTCAGGCTCGCCATTGCATTGAGCGCATCGTTGTAGCTGGGAACCCCCTGCAATATCCAACACATCCGACACACGTTGGTGCCATTTGGCTTTTTTGATCGAATACCCGACACGTCGTCCGACACATGCACCGCGACATTCGATACATCCGACACCGAAAAGGCCCGATCCTTCGGAGTGATGTCGTACGTGTCGCCTGTGTTGGACTTCCCAGCAGGTGTGTCCGCGGTCGCAGTGCAGTAGCGGCGCCAAACGTCGTAGAAATCGGCTCTGGAGTAGCCCCGCGCCGTAGAGGTGGCCCCGTCGGGGCGAACGGTCTTGGGCTTTATTCCGTATTGCCGAAGTCGATTGGCGAGACCACGCTCGTCTAGGGGTTTTCCCCTCATGTCGCCCCAAGGCGATTCCTCGAGTGCGTGCAGCTTTGACAGGATGTCTTTCGATGACAGGTGGTCCGACTCACCGAAGACTGTTTTGAGGTTGCGCAAGAGCTGAATACCAAGCGAGGGCTCACGATCCCTGGCATCCGACACAAGCGCCACAGCCGCCTTGCGTGCCCGTTCGGGCCACACTCCGCCGACTGCATCGGCAACCGCCAGCAACGCTTCCCAAGTATCCGCGTCGCGGTCATCGATCCCTTTTGGCATATCGGGCCGATATCGAGGCTTGGGCACGCTCGTTCCCGGAAGAGGTCACATGGCAACCGCGCAATACGCCGGCAGTTCCTCTTTCTTGCGATTGCCATTGCCAAGATAAATGCACCTCCCGAACACGGCACCTTTACGATGCCCGGCATTAAGAAAGGCGCGTATATCTTCATGGTTATCTCTCGCCTTAGAGCCGATCCGGGAAGTTCTTGAATCTGATGAATCGGATGTGATTCCTTGTTGGGCGCTTGATTCTCTTTGGGGAGCGCCCGATATGGAAGCCGAACATCGTCTTGCCGCGGACCGCAGTGGCCTTCGGTATCCGAGTGACCTGACCGATCCCGAATGGGCGATTGTGGAGCCCATGATCCCGCCGGCTAAGCATGGCGGGCGCAAGCGCTCGGTGAATGTGCGCGAAGTCCCAAGGACCTGC
>JASHXX010000007.1 GCA_030043335.1 Xanthobacteraceae bacterium | reverse complement strand
ATCCGAGAGGTGATCGGCTCTGGCGGCAAGGTGATCCGCGAAATCGTGGAGAAGACCGGAGCCAAGATCGACATCTCCGACGACGGCACCGTCAAGGTCGCCTCGGCGAAGGCGGAATCAATCAAATCGGCGATCAACTGGATCAGGTCGATCGCGTCGGACCCCGAGGTCGGCCACATCTACGATGGCACCGTGGTCAAAGTGATGGACTTTGGCGCGTTCGTGAATTTCTTCGGGTCCAAGGATGGCCTGGTCCACATCAGCCAGCTGGCGCCACGCCGGGTGCAGAAGACGACCGACGTCGTCAAGGAAGGCGACAAGGTGAAGGTCAAGCTCCTCGGCTTCGACGAGCGCGGCAAGGTGCGGCTGTCGATGAAGGTCGTCGACCAGCAGACCGGCGAGGACCTCGAGGCCAAGCAGAAGGCCGAGGGGGCAGAGGCTCGCGAAGCCGCCGCTGGAGGCGAGTAAGCGGCGCGAGGTTGCGGACGGGTGGTGTATCCTGCGCCGCTCGTCCCTGCGCCTTTGTGATCGAATTGCCGCGGCGGGATTCAGGCCAACCCTTGTTCGCCGAACGCGTTGATGTGGTGATCGGCGGCCTCCTTGGCGAAGCAGCAGAACACGACGCGGGCGATGCCGCGCGGTGCCGTGGCGACCTCGGCCGCGACCGTTCCGACCGCAACGCGCGCGGCGCGGTCCGGCGGGAAGCGGTAGATTCCGGTCGAGATCGCCGGAAAGGCGATCGAAGTGAGCCCCTGTGCGGCGGCAAGCGTGAGCGCGGCGCGGTAGCAGGACGCGAGCAGGTCTACCTCGCCTTTGGCCCCGCCGCTCCATACCGGTCCGACCGCGTGGATCACGTGCTTTGCCGGCAGCCGATAGCCGCGAGTGATTTTCGCCGCGCCGGTCTCGCAGCCGCCAAGCGTCTCGCATTCAGCGCGCAATTGCGGTCCGGCGGCGCGATGGATCGCGCCGTCGACGCCGCCGCCGCCAAGGAGCGTCCGGTTCGCCGCATTGACGATCGCGTCAACCGCCAGCGTGGTGATGTCGGCGACGCAGACGAGGAGCCGGGTCGAGCCGACTTCGGCGGTCAGGAGCGGCGCCCATTCTGCCATCGTGGCCCGAGTCTATCACGCCCACTCGGCTTGTGCCTCGGCGCGCAAATCCACGGTGCTCTTGACGCCGATATCGTCGAAATGCGCGTCGAGAAAGCGTCGCGCGGCGCGCCTGCCGCTGACCCGCAGCATCTCGAAGAAATCGTAGTCGGTCGAGAGCTTGCTGAAGGCGTCGAAATGGGTGCCGAAGCGGTCGAGCAGGATGCGGTGAACATTGATGCGGCGGTACTCCCCCGGCCTGGTGCCGCGCGGCAGCCGGCCCTGATCGATCAGCCGGGCGACGAAAGCGATGGCGCGGTATTCGGCGATCAGCGAGGAGTTGAAGGTGATCTCGTTGATGCGGTTCATAATCTCGCTCGCCGAGGTGGGCGTCGCCAGCCGCACCAGCGGATTGATTTGCACGACCAGCACGTCCTCGGTCTTGGTGGTGCCGAAGAACGGAAAGATCACCGGATTGCCGAGATAGCCGCCGTCCCAGTAGGGCACGCCGTCGATCTCGACGGCGCGAAACAGCAGCGGCAGGCAGGCGGACGCCATCACTGCGTCGGCGGTGATCTTATCGCGTGAAAACACGCGCACGCGGCCGGTCTGCACGTTGGTCGCCGAGATGAAGATCTGCAGGTCGGGACAGGCCCGCAACGCCTCGAAATCGACGAAGCGTTCGATCAGATCCTTCAGCGGATTGAGGTTGAGCGGATTGACGTCGTAGGGCGAAAAATAACGCGACACGGCGTCGAACCAGGCCTGGACGGGCGTGCCTTCGAGCGGCGTGAACGACAGCAGGCGTTCCATCACCGCCCGCTGCAATGACGGCAGATTGCCGGTGCTGCTGACCGCGCGCCAGAAATCGGCTAGGCGCTTTTGCGCCTCGTCGCGACCGCCGCGGACCAGACCATCGGCCAACATCACCGCGTTGACGGCGCCCGCCGAGGTCCCGGAAACGCCCTCGATCACGAGTCGCTGGTTGCTGAGCAGGTGCTCCAGCACGCCCCAGGTGAAGGCGCCGTGGGCGCCGCCGCCTTGGAGCGCGAGATTGATGCGTTTCGTTGTTTGCGGCGCGGCGGCGTCCGCGGCGCGACCCGGCAGCAGCGAAGCGAGCAGATTCTTCATCAACCGCTCATTCAGCGGTCCAGCCGCCGTCGATCGATAGATTCGCGCCGGTGATCGCTTTCGCCGCATCGGAGCAAAGATAGACCGCGAGCGCCGCCACCTCATCAACGGTGACGAATTCCTTGGTCGGCTGCGCGGCGAGGAGGACGTCGCGCTTGACCTGTTCCGCGGTCATACCGCGCGCCTTCATCGTGTCGGGAATTTGCTTTTCGACCAGCGGCGTCCAGACATAGCCGGGACTGATGCAGTTCGCAGTTATGCCGAAAGTCGCGGTTTCGAGCGCGACCGTCTTGGTGAGACCGGCGAGCCCATGCTTGGCCGAGACATAGGCGACCTTGAACGGCGAAGCGACCAGCGAATGCGCGGAAGCGGTATTGATGATGCGGCCCCATTTGCGCGACTTCATTCCCGGCACTGCGGCGCGGATGGTGTGGAACGCGGAAGCGAGATTGATGGCAATGATCTGGTCCCATTTTTCGATTGGGAATTCCTCGATCGGCGCAACGTGCTGGATGCCGGCGTTGTTGACCAGGACGTCGAGCGATCCGAAGGTCTGCTCGGTCGTGCGCACCATGCCGGCGATTTCGGCGGGCTTGGTCATGTCGGCCGGCGAGTAGAGGGTCTTGACGCCGAACTCCCCTTCGATGCCGGCGCGCTCTTTCTCGATCGCAGCCTTGTCGCCGAAGCCGTTGATGGTGACGTTGGCGCCTTGCGCGGCGAGCGCCCGGGCGATGGCGAGGCCGATACCTGACGTCGAACCGGTAACGAGTGCAGTCTTTCCCTTGAGCATGATGGTTCCCCAATTCGAGATGTTGCCGCGGCGAAGGCTGCTCGAGTCTCCAGCTTTTGCGCTAAACGGCCGGCACTGTGCGACGCTTCTTGCTGCGGTGCAACATAATAATCTTGACCGCCATTCCCCTTTTCCGACGGCCGCCGGGGACCTATCCGGACTAGGCCGCTGGCCCAGCCGGACTCCACTTTGACTTTCATGCTAGAGCTTCAGCAATGGAGATAGCACCACAGACGGTCTTCCCCGCACCCGATCACGACCACGCACGCTGCACGAGCGCCGCTCTTGCCCACGCCG